>NZ_LVWH01000171.1:0-63442 GCF_001909045.1 Paenibacillus sp. P3E
ATTCACTTCTATATCATAATATGAAACAGGAGAACTGACATGGAGAGTACATTGATCTTTTGCGAAACAGAAGAAATTGAGGCGCTTCCACTATATGCAACAACTATCGGATTCTGGGAGCATCAACCGGAATTGGAGCGGCCCACGGGGTTCCCGGACTATCAAATGCATCAGGTTCTTGAGGGCAAAGGGGAGCTGTTTATAAAGGATAGACGGTACATTGTGGAGCCGGGGGATGTTTTCTTTCTGTTTCCGCATGTTGCTCATGCCTATGCGCCAATCAGCGCTGAATGGAGACTGTCCTGGGTATCTTTTAATGGAAGAGAGGCGGGAAGACTTATGACGTATGCCGGAATCCGGGAATCGGGACCAGGACGGCTGAACGATCTCTCCTTGCTGAATCCTCTGCAAAAAATGCTGGAGCTGTCCCATGGCAACAGTCTTGCTGTGAATATGGAACGTTCGAAGCTGATGTATGCATTGATGCTTGATCTCAAAGCACAGTTGTCGGCACCGACAGACGGACAGGATGAGCTGGAACGCATCAAGCCGGTGCTGCAGCATATCGAACAGAATCTGCACCGGACACTGCCGCTCAAAGAATTAGCTGAGGTAGTTTCGATCTCTCCTCAATATTTATGCCGTTTGTTCCAGCGGACACTTCATGAACGGCCTGTAACTTACATTAACAAGCAGCGGATCAACCGCAGCAAGCAGCTGATGTTCAGCGGCAGGGAGAAGAAAATTTATGAGATTGCAGAGCAGGCGGGATTTGAGAATACCAGCTACTTCTGTGCGGTCTTCAAACGTGTCACCGGTATGCGGCCTGAGGAGTTCAAGCAGCTTCATGGGCTAGAGGGGTAAGCCTTAGGGATGGCGTTGTATTAAGCCGAACCGAAAATAAACGTTTCGACTGCGTCGACCGCACCTTGAACATCCGGATTCGAATTATCAATCTGCATGATATTTTCCGCCGGAAGCGGCCAGGCAACCGTTCGGCTTCCTAATGATGTGCGGAACATCTCCCAATTCTGGAACTTCCAATCATCCAGCGGCGAGTGCCTGCCTTCAATCCGTGCCCGGTACAGCTCGGCGTTACCCAGGCTCACCAGCACGACCTTAACTTCAATCTCTTCCAATGTCCGGCCGATCCGGGCCAGCTCACTACTTATCCATCCAGGGTCTTCGGCTTCCTTGGTAAATGGACCCACTACAAATACATCACATTCCAGTCCCATATTGTCGAGCGCAGCATCCATGGTGATCCGGTAGCCCAGATCGCGGCAAAGCTTTTTATATTCGGCTGAATCCCTGTCATCGGGGTCCAGACCGTGCATATTCATGATCACATCTGCAGCAGGCCGGAGCAGAATGTCCATATCCAGGACAGCAGCTTTACGGCGTGACGCGACCGCTTTGGCCAGGGTTGTTTTGCCGGCACCCGCCGGTCCTAGAAAAAATACAAGCTGGTTCATCTCAGTCACTCCTTACCTATAAATATCGTCCCACTATCCTATCACGTTTCTATCGGAAAATCTTTAGGTCCGGACGTAAAGTCACTGACAGTCTGCAGGTGAAATGCTACCTTGTTGGTATAGTGAAACGGGAGATGATCTCTTTGGGCGAGCGTAGCGATGCACCAACGTATTCCTTAACCGGTGAAGACGGAGGAGCAGATCAATACTATACAGATGTTGCTGTGTTTACCGATGAAGTTCTGGAGAAATTGCATGAAGATCAGTCTATATCCAAGTTCAGCCAGTATATCGCATTGCGAAAACTGGAAGTCTGGGATCATAATATCTATGCACTTGAATTGCTGATGATTGGTGTACTGTGGAATGTATACAGTTCAAGGGCGACTGCGGGAAGTGTGTACATGGGTAAGCTGTTATCCTCACTGTACGCACTTAGAAGCCGAAGCCAAGAGGCGCGCCGAGTCGTAGACCGACTTAAGGGGATTGCTGGAACTTCGGTGTTGGCCCGGCGCCGACATGTGGATGAACGAATACAGCTGCATTCATTTGCCAAATTGCTAGGGTGGCTTCGCGCCAGTGGTGAGTTTGAGCAAGAGAGCAGGCGGCTAAAGGTCTGGCTGGATTTTCTGCGGGGATTGCCGGAGAAGGAGAGCGAAGGCATATTGCAAAGGGCGGTTCGGAAGGCTGTATGGTTTGAACGGCGGAGTCTGGAATGTCTGGGCAGGTACACCTCGAACGTAGACACTTATATTGAGAACAACCGCCAACGTCTGAGATGGCAGGAAAACCGTATATTCTGCAGCAGGAATCGGGTGGAGTACCATTTGAACATGGTCGGTGCCGAGATCATGAACCGGGTATTTTATGACGGCTTTCATGCAGCACCTGGAAAAATAGTTTTTCTGCCCATTTGCATGCGTAACAAAACCGCCGGGAAATGCCAGGCTGTACAGGAGGGGCCCGGGTACGTCTGCAGACGCTGCTCCAAAACCTGCCGGGTACAAGAAGTAACAGCTCTGGCCGAAGTCTATGGCTGTAAGGTGCTGATGATACCGCATGCCTCTACCGCTTTTGGTCAGGAGCGTATACGTGTGGGAGAGGTTGGCATTATCGGAGTAGCTTGTGTGCTGAATCTCATCTCAGGGGGCTATAAAGCACGGGAAATGGGATATCTGCCGCAATGTGTGCTGCTTCATTATTCAGGCTGTGTGCTGCATTGGCATCGGGAAGGAATAGAGACTTCCATAGATATGGAGCGGCTGGAGCGGAGTTTGCGTGAGGGGCAGACCTGAAGATTTCTTATTTAGTTTCTACTTCAACTACATGAAAGGAGGATGCTAAATTGAATAGTCATAAACTCCAACTGTTATTACTCATAGCAGCCTTGCCGCTGCAAATTGTCGGATGTGATACCCCAAAAGACGCACAGCCGGATAAGCCGCCTGAGGTGCACCAAACTACAAAAAACGATCAAAGCAAGGATACTCAAGCTTTCAAGGGCAGAGATTATATATTTCGGGAAAGCAGTACAACGTTATTAACGGAAGACAATCTCAGCAACATCGACAGCAGAATGCTGGAGCTGGCCCGGAATGAGATTTTTGCCCGGCATGGATTAGTGTTTGAACGGGCCGGCCTCAATACCTTCTTTGCGGGTAAACGTTGGTACAAGGCGGATGGGAATTATAAGGGTGATTTAACGGAAATAGAGAGCCAAAATATCAAGCGGATTCAGAAATACGAAAAACTGCTCTCGGCAAACAAGCTGGAGAGACAATGGGATGTGGATTATCACTTTCTGGGATATCCGCAGGAGAAGAATTCAATCGGACTTCAAAATGCCCATGTGGACATGAACGGTGACGGAGCTATTGATCATATCCATATGACGTTAAGCAAACACTTCGAGGTAGATGACGAATGGATTCTCATGGTGAATGATACTACAGCGAAGATTTCCCTGTCTAATAATTCCATCCCCCATTTCAAGGTCGTAGATGCCAATATCCAAGACCCGTACTTTGAACTCGCCTTGGAGGATACCAATGAGAGTGCGCAGCATTCCACATATTACTATTATTACAATGGAAAAAGGCTGATAAGCATGGGGACCCTGGACGGGTTTACCGGTAATGCGCAAGCCATGGATGGGCAGGGAACCGCGGTTTCTCCGAGACAGGCCTATGATTTTCAATGCTGGTTCTATCTTGAAAATTATAAGCTGGACAGCAATCACTTGTGGAAAGAAGCTCCTGCAGACTTTTATCCGATGGAGCCGCCAACGCCCTGGGTAGCCAAAGTACGGTTTCCTATCTACAAAACCTCCGGGAAGCAGGACATCCTCAAATGGGTAGCGCCGGGAGAGACGGTTTATTTTCTGGGCGGTGACACTAAGAAGTATGGGAAGATCAAGATGGCTGACGGCACAACCGGCTGGATTCAGCTTGAAAACCATAAGCTTTCCGGGACGGATACGGATATCAACGACTGTTTTGACGGGAGATTATTGTACGGGTAGATCATTTGACATCTAAACCGTCCAGACGGTATAGTTATTTCAGGACGGTGATGAGTATGGATTCGCAAGCTCAAGAGAAAGAAAAAATCCCCAAACGAAAACTAATTCTACTTGCTGCCGCAGCTGTGATGAAGGAACTGGGAGGAGAGCAATTGACCCTGGATTTGGTTGCCAAGAAGGCGGGCGTCAGCAAAGGTGGCCTGTTGTACCATTTTCCCAGTAAAGAAGCGCTGGTGCTCGGTGTAGTGGAGGAGATGACGAAGACCTTTGAGGCCGATATCGCCAGAAGGATGGAGCGGGATAAGGAAGTAAAAGGGAGATGGAGCAGGGCTTATCTCGAATCTACCTTAGATGATATTGGTGTCGGTAATGACATGGGTCCGGTGCTGGCTTCCGCGCTCTTTTTCAATCCTGAATCATTGAATAGTATCCGGTCTGCATATGTACAGTGGCAGCACAACATTGAGAATGACGGCCTTGACCCTGTAAAATCGACCATCGCCAGACTTGCGGCTGACGGGTTGTGGTTTGCGGAAATGTTTGGCCTTGCTCCCCCTGACAAGGAATTGAAGGAGCAGATCCTAAACGAATTACTGCTCTATGCGAAGGAGGTGAAATGATGGCTTATTTGTTATTAGCCTTATCCATTTCCAGTGAGCTGCTCGGAACCTCGATGCTAAAAGCTTCTCAAGGTTTTACCCGGCTGTATCCGTCCATCGTGACGGTTGTTGCTTTCGTGTGTTCGTTCTATTTCCTGTCCATATCGCTGAAGACCATCCCGCTCAATACTGCCTATGCAATCTGGTCTGGGCTAGGCACAGTAGTAACTGTGATAATTTCGGTAGTTATTTGGAAGGAAAAGATTAATACGGCAAGTGTTGTGGGCATTGCCTTTATCGTCATTGGAGTGGTTGTCCTGAATCTGCTCGGACCGGGTCATGGTTCCTCTGATGATGCGGCCTCTTCGAAAGGGCCAATTCATACAGTACAAGAGCAAAGCTCGCTACATTAGAGTCTCAGCATCCAATTGCCATTCATGCCGCTGTCCCGGGTCATAGAAAAAGCCACTTCAACATCTGAAGTGGCTTTTTGGGTCTTAGCTAGCTTTATTTATGAACGCAAGGTCTTTAAGGCACCGCTCCATGCGAGCACTTGATCAAGCATGGCATTTACGTTAGGTGTGTGGAGGTCAGCCGGCTTGAAGACAGAACCGTTCTCAAAGTCGGTGAACAGGGACAATAGTGGATGTACACGAACATCGGCGACCATCAATTCGCCAAGAATTCCGCGCAGGTGCTCGGCTGCACGAACGCCTCCAGCAGAGCCGTAGCTGACGATGCCCGCTGCCTTATTGTTCCATTCTTCACGGGCGGAATCCAGTGCATTCTTGAGTGCGCCCGTAAGGCTATGGTTATATTCCTGTGCAATGAAGACGAAACCATCGAGGGTAGCCAGCTTAGCCGCCCAAGCCTGTGCAGGAGCATAGTCATCCGATTCTCCAAGGAGAGGCAATTTATAGTCGGCAATATCTACGATTTCATAGTTTGCATCTCCGCGTGCATCCGCTATACCTTTCACCCATTCGCCTACCTGCGGGCTCACGCGTCCTTGACGGGTGCTGCCCAGAATAATTCCGATGTTTAAGGTTGTCATTTAATTTTCCTCCTAAGTAGTTGTATTAGCTTCCTAATCTGCTGTGTAACTTAACATACTTTTATTATAGCATATTACTTTTATATAGCAAGTGTTAATTTGAAACCATAAAATTTTTACTAATCAAGCTCAATTTTAAAAACCACAGGTACGTTGCTTGTAACAGTAGTTGTTGTAAGGATAAGTGCTTCTTCCGTTCTCTGCCAGGCGGGTTTCTCGTCGCAGCCCAATATACTGATATTTTGGATGATTCCCTGGAAATGATGGGATTTCTCTTTAAGTGACTCAATGTGGACCGTACCTTGCTCAGGATACACAAGAACGGTGGCATATAGAACAGAACCTTTAACCGTAAAGCGGATATCCTCGCTTGTGAACAGCTTGGTCTGGCCATCTGTAAATTGGCCTTCCTGGATTTCTGTCGGCCCTTCACCGAAGGTGCGCCAGTATGACGTATCATAGATGGCTTCGCCATTGACTTTTAGCCATTCCCCAATCTCCAGAAGAATATTCTTGTCCTCCTCGGGAATGGAGCCATCCGCCTTAGGGCCAATGTTCAGCAGCAGATTGCCGTTTTTACTGACGATATCGACCAGATCCCTGATAATCTCTACAGCAGATTTGTAATTGTTGTTTTCAGTGTAGCACCAGGAATTCTTAGCCACGGCGGTGTCTGTCTGCCAGAAATAGGGCTTCAGCCCGGCGAATTGGCCCCGCTCCACATCGGGAACGGCAGCGCCGAACATAAAGGCATCATGCTTGTAATTGATTGCCACCGGATAACCCCATTCTTCACCCCGGTTGTAATAATAAGCAGCGAATTTCTTAAGGTAAGGCTTGAAGGCAGCGGTATGAATCCACCAATCAAAATAAAACACCTTAGGCTGATACTGATCGACCAGCTCGCAGCAACGGATCAGCCAGTCCTCCAGATATTCATCTGTCGGGGGAGAACCATATAAGTCCTGATGCTCCGGTTCAAGCATTGCCGGCCAGTAGAAATCTCCGGGAACGAGCGGTTCATGAATATCGGATGCGAATTCTTTACCATGCGACATGAAGAACCAGTGCTCTGCACGGTGTGAAGACACGCACAGCTCCAGCTTCTGTTCGGCAAAGGCAGCCTTCATTTCACCCAGCAGATCACGTTTTGGCCCCATTTCGTACGTGTTATAATGAGAGAAAACGCTTTTATACATCTGGAAACCGTCATGATGCTCTGCAACTGGCATAATGTATTTGGCACCGGACTGCTTGAAAAGCTGTGCCCATTCGGCCGCATCGAAGTGCTCTGCTGTAAATAATGGAATAAAATCCTTATAACCGAAATCTGCATGCTTACCGTATACAGCCAGATGATGTTCATATTCCGTGGAGCCCTGAATGTACATATTGCGGGAATACCACTCGCTGCCAAACGCAGGAATAGAATAGAGGCCCCAATGAATGAATATTCCGAATTTAGCCTGCTCATACCACAAAGGAACCCGGAACTCACTTAACGAGTCCCAATTATCCTTGAATCTGCCACACCCAATCGTATCATTGATCACCTTTAAGTAGCTGGCTTTGTCCATTATTGTTCCCATCCTCTCGAAGTTCTTGTACCGCTCTCATTGTAGCGGGGGATGGAGAGAATAGGTATGTAGATCATTAACTTGTTGATGTACAAAAATAACCCTCTAAGGCGGTTTATTTATGAATAACTCTACGCTGCTCACCAGCTACATATCTAACCTGAAGATTGATTTAATTATGGCGGACTATAATCTGTGCAGTACGGATTGGAAGGATCTCGGCTACACCCCTGACTATAGCAAGTTCTATTTCATATGCGAAGGCGAGGGCTGGCTGAAGATCGGTGAACAAGAGTACTATCCCAAGCCCGGTGAGCTTTATTTGATGCCGGAGGGAGTGAAGCAATCTTATTCTTGTATCAGCAGCCAGCCCTTCCGCAAATATTGGTGCCACTTCAGTGTGAAGGCAGGAGATATGAATCTGTTCAAAATACTGGGGCTGAGTCATATATGCAGCTCCGTAGACCGCGGAATCGTCAAGGAGATGTTCAGCAGCATTGTATTCCATGCCAAATCGAGTGAGATTTACGCCCAGCTGCTTGCGAAGAGCAAGCTAATGGAGCTATTTGCCTATTACCTCAGCAAGCTGGACCTAAATGAAATTACCCTTAAGAATTTAACCACCGTTGAAAAACTAACCAAAATCCTGAATCATATTGAAGCGAATATTGAACAAAATATTACAGTCCATGAGCTTGCCGAGATTGCCCACATGCACCCCAATTCCTTTATCCGCCTGTTCAAGAAGCAGTTAGGCGTGCCTCCCATACAGTACATTACACGAAAAAAAATCGAAAAAGCCAAGGAACTGCTCACTGCTACAACCAGCACGATCAGTGAAATCGCCATGCAGCTCGGCTTCAGCGACCTGTTCTACTTCTCCAAGCAGTTCAAGAAGAATGCAGGGCTTACGCCTACGGACTTCAGAAAACAGATGCAGATCCTTCATTTCGAATAACAGACTCCTGCCAGAGAAGTATTCCCTGGCAGGAGTTTTTGTTATGGGAACATCCTTTAACAACGATGGATGAAATTACCTTTGGAGAGTTTTATTAACTGTGACTAAAGAAATCTTTATTTTGGCACACTTTAGGTTATAGCCTCTCACCTGGAAACTGCAGATTTCATCACGGAGCGTTATTTCAAAAAAAACTACAGTTAAGGATGATCAGGATGTGGTCAACTATCGTTTCTTTTATTCCTGATTGGAAAACATTTATGCAGGCTGCAATAACGCTAGTGTGTCCATTAGGAATTTATTATCTATATAATTCGCTGTACTCTGTAGTGGGGAGCGGAAGGGCCTCGAAAGCGGGGAAAGCCTCTGGTCCTGCTTCACATGAGAAAATGGCTACTCAAACCAGTCCACAGATTAGCGGGAATTATAATGCTGATCTTATATCCATTAAACAAGCCATAGGCGAAAACAGTGATGTGCATTTTCGTGAATTTATGGTGTATGGGTTTAATGTACGGGCTGTGCTTATCTTCATAGATGGCATGCAGGATGAAGAGGTGATCAACAAACAAGTGCTGCAGGTTTTGATGCAAGACCTCAAAGTTGATAGTGAGGCTATAACCTTATCCAGTATAAAAGAAAAAATCCTTCCGCTTACGGAGCTTAGTGAAATCAATGAATTGGAAAAGCTCCAGGAGAAGATTCTGTTTGGCTATACAGCATTAATCATAGAAGGGATGTCCACAGCGCTGTTGGTGGGATTGCCAAGCGGTTCCAAACGGGCGATTACAGAACCAGTCTCAGAAGGATTGCTTCGCGGGCCGCGAATTTCATTTTCGGAGGTCCTAAGCGAGAATACCTCCATGCTGCGCCGCCAAGGTCTTAATAAAAATCTGGAGATGAAGCTCTATGAGGTTGGAACCCGCATCAAAAGAAAGCTGGTTATTGCCTATATTAACGATATTGTAAATCCTGAGCTGCTTCAGGAGGTTAAGGACAGGATTTCAAAAATTGATATGGATTTTATCGCTGAATCCGGATATGTGGAGCAACTGATTGAAGATAATTATATGAGCCCTTTCCAGCAGACTCAGAATACGGAACGGCCCGACCGGGTTATTAACTCTCTGCTGGAAGGAAGAATAGCAATACTGCTGGACGGCACTCCGTTTGCACTCATCGTTCCTGTGACCTTTAGTATGCTGCTGCAATCCCCAGAGGATTATTATGAACGGTGGCTTCCAGGAACCATGTATCGGATCCTGAGGTTTTTCACAGCCTTTCTGGCGTTGCTGAGTCCGGCTTTGTACATTTCTTTTATCTCGTTCCATCCGGGGTTAATCCCCACTCAGCTGGCGATAACCATCATTCAGACCCGTCAAGGCGTTCCATTTCCATCCGTTATTGAAGTTATGATTCTTGAAGTGTCCATTGAGATATTACGTGAAGCTGGGATTCGGCTGCCCAAACCCATTGGACCAGCAATGGGCATCGTAGGGGGCTTGATTATTGGCGATGCCGCTGTGGCAGCCGGAATTGTTAGTCCATTCCTGGTTATCGTCGTGGCGGTGACAGCGATCTCTTCCTTTTCAGTACCGATGTACAGTACGGGCATTACACTCCGCATTTTGCGTTTTGCTGGCATGCTGTTTGCATCCGTACTCGGGATGTTTGGAACGATATTGTTTTTTCTGCTGATCATCATTCATCTCAGTAAATTAAAGAGCTTTGGGGTGCCTTATGTTACTCCCTTTGCTCCCATACGCTTTAGTGACTGGAAGGATCTCTACGTTCGCGCACCTCTGTCACTTATGAAACGAAGACCTGAAATGATGAAAACACAAAAGAAAAAGCGCAGATCCTAGCAAGTAAAAGGAAGGGGGGGGAAGAAATGTTTGTACGCTCTGATGATAAAATCACATCGGGTCAGGCATCGTTATTCTTGACGAATACGGTACTGGGGGCGGGTATTCTGACTCTGCCCAGAAGTGTGACGCAATCAGCCAAAACTCCGGACTCCTGGATGTCCGTACTGCTGGGCGGGCTAATTGTAATGTTGGTTATTTTCGTAATGGTGAAATTAAGCCAGCAGTTTCCAGGGAAAACCGTTTATCAATACTCCAAAGGAATTATTGGTAAATTCCCGGGAGGTTTTTTAAGCTCGCTGCTCATTATTTACTTTATTATCATCGCCGGATTTGAAATTCGGGTATTGGCTGAAATTACGATGTTTTTTCTACTTGAAGGAACTCCCGTTTGGGCAATCGTCATTCCATTTATCTGGGTGGGGGCCTATCTGGTGTTTGGAGGCATTAATTCCATCGCCAGAGTCTATCAAATCATTTTCCCCATAAGCCTTTTTATCTTGATTTTATGTTATATCCTTAGCATAAGAGTATTTGATATTAACCATTTGCGTCCTGTACTGAGTGAAGGTCTTATGCCTGTAATTAAGGGACTGAAGTCCACTGTACTCGTCTATACGGGATGTGAGGTAGTGATGACGATTACAGCCTTCATGCAGCATCCCCAGCATGCGGTTAAATCCATGTTAGCGGGGATTGGCATACCTATGGTCTTATACCTTCTGACTGTGATTGTGGTTGTAGGAGGCCTGTCCATAGATTCTGTGACTACGAGCACTTGGCCTACAATTGATTTAGTCCGCAGTTTTGAGATCTCCGGATTCTTTTTTGAACGGTTCGAGTTTCCGCTATTGGTGATTTGGATGATGCAAATGTTTTGTAACTTCTGCAGTTTTTTCTTCAATGCTTCCCTCGGGATCTCTCAGGTGTTCAAGTTGAAAATTGTCCCTGTGATCTTCGGGCTAATGCCGTTGATTTTCATCTCGACCATGGTTCCCAAACGTATGAATGATGTATTTGCCGTTGGTGATGCCATTGGAAGGATGGGAATAATATTGTTTATTTTGCTTCCTGTGCTGCTTTCGGTAGTTTTGATCATTCGAAAGAAGGGATTGAAGCAGAATGTGTAAACGTCATCCTCTCCTTGTATTGCTAGCGGTTACGCTCCTGATCACGCAATCCGGCTGTTGGAGCAGTAAGGAAATTGAAGACCTAAGCCTCTATACCGGTGTGGCTCTTGATACAGGGGAACTATCTTCGACAGAGCAGACATTGGTGGATGAGGGCGGGGATTATTTTAAGAATAATAAGCTTACGGCGACACTTCAAATAGTTCCCAAAAAATCAGCTGGCGGTGCATCCAAATCATCAAATAGCGTAAATAAGCCACAATATATCAATGTCTCGGAAACGGGCGACTCTGTGCTGGAAATTTTTCGCCAATTCTCGGTTCGTCTGGACCGCCCGATCATTGGTCACCACCTGAAGGTAATCGTTATTTCTACAAAACTTGTGGAGCAGCAGAAGATAGAGCAATTGATGGATTTTATGCTTCGTGACAATGATATCCGTCCCAGCTGTGTTGTCTTCTTAAGTACCGGGCGGGCCTCAGATACTTTTACATTGAAAGATAAGGATGATATTCCTTCCTTTCATCTCAGGGAAATGGTCCGCAACCGCTTTAGAAGCAGCAAAGTAATGAAACCCGTCAACTTATCCACTCTGGATGCACGGATGCACTCTAAACAAAGCTTTGTGCTGCAAAATATTATAGAAGCCAAAGGTGATATCGAGTTGTCTGGGGCTGGGATCATCAAGGGGGAAACCGGCAAATGGATTGGGTCATTAGACCAGGACGACATGAGGAGTATGAACTGGATTAAAGGAGATGTCAATGGAGGGACGATCAAGACGTACAATAATAAACATGAAACCATAACCTATGAAATCAAGTCCGCAAAAAGTAAAATAACTTCTAAAATCACGGAAGACAACAAGGTCTCATTTCACGTGAATATAGAATCGGATGGACGCTTAATTGAAAATTGGGACCCGGAGCAGCGCTCAACTAAAATAGGCTCCCTTAAAGAGAGGGAAAAAATTTTTGAAGAGAGATTGAGCATTATGCTTAATCATTTGATGCAACAGATGCAGTCCACTTACAAGGTGGAGGTTGCCGGCTTCGGAGAACGCCTAAGTATTGAACACCCTAAGGTATGGAAAAAGCTGAAGGATCATTGGGATGATACTTTTAGCAAAGTACCGGTAACCTTTAGTATAAAGTTCACTATAACTGATTATGGGTCATTTAATGAATAAACGCACTTAGCAGACTTCTCAGTACTTGGTTGAACAGGCTCCTGACACACTAATTTGGAGAAAATCAATCTACTGGGCCGTTTCTATGGCTGTCTTATGTATGTACTCCATGCACGGGATCACCTTTACACCAGCGCCGCCCATAACCCCGGGCGGCGTTTTGCTCCATGTTTAATATTCTCCACGTTGAAGTTTTGTTTGACAAAAAAACCATATAAATATATTCTGGATATATTAAGTCCGTGATTAAGCTCGTATGTATCGCTTACCCGGCAATGAACCCTTTTGTTAATGTACAAGTAGTGAATTTTTTCGGGTTAATTAGAGACTTAATAAGCCTTTAATATATTTAATCAAACAGACAGATAAGGTGGGGTAAGGAATGAGAAGTAAACCTGGGATTATGGTCTCCTCACTGGTGATCGCAAATTTTCTGGCACAGCTGATGCAGACAATGCTGAATACTGCACTGCCGCGTATCATGGTGGACCTGAGAATCAACGAGAACAAGGTGCAATGGCTGATTACAATTTATTATCTGGTTGCAGGTATTACTGTGCCTGTTGCCGGATTTTTGGTCGGAAGATTCACTACAAGAGCACTATTCTTTACTTCCGTAGGATTATTTGCCACAGGTACACTGCTGGCTGCAATCGCTCCAGAGTTTGGTTGGGTCCTGACAGGCCGTATCATTCAGGGGATAGGAGCAGGCCTGTTGATGCCGCTGTTTCAGACTACGATTCTAAGAGTTTTTCCAAAGGAAAAGATCGGTTCTGCGATGGGGCTGATCGGTCTGGTGATGGGACTCGCTCCGGCACTGGGCCCGTCGTTATCCGGTTTGGTCGTTCAGGAGCATTCCTGGAGAATTCTGTTCTACGCTGTGCTTCCCGTCGTGATTGCTAATTTGCTGCTGGCTACAGTTAGTCTGAAGAACGTAGGGGATACTCATCATGAGAAGCTGGATCTGAAATCCATCCTTTATTCAACCCTTGGATTTGCAGGATTACTGTATGGGGTAAATCGGGCGGGAGAACAGGGAGGTTCACGTTTGATCACGTGGGCAATCATTTTTGCGGGGATAATCATTATTGTTATGTTTATCCATCGTCAACTTAAGCTGGCCGTTCCGCTCTTGGATTTCAATATATTCCGCAACCGAAGATTTACCCAGTCCTCTATGATCGGAGTGCTGATGTTCATAGTCATGGTCGGGGTGGAACTGCTGATACCGCTATATGCCCAGAATGTCAGGGGTTTGACTCCGAAAATATCTGGTCTGTTGCTGTTGCCGGGGGCTGTCCTCCTGGGTATAGCCAGTATGGTCTCTGGCAGGCTCTATGACCGGTATGGTATACGGCTGATCATACGGGGAGGCTTTTCTATCATTGCCCTCGTTACACTGCTTTTGACTCTTTTGTTGTCAACGCATACTTCAATGGTTCTTGTGGCCGCTATCTATGCGCTGCTTATGGTTGGCATCGGGTTCATTATGACACCGGTAACGGCCTATGCGATGGCAAGCGTTCCCGTCACCATGATTGCTCATGCTTCTCCTATGACAATTACCATACGCTCCTTGAGCAGTTCGATGGGTGGGGTAATGTTAATTTCCATAATGACTGCCTCGATGAGCCATAGTTCCATTCACTTCCCTGAGAGTATGCTCCACGGGCTGCATGCCTCCTTCTGGACATTGACAGGGATCGCAGCAATTGGACTCTATATCTCCTTTTATCTGCGAGACCGTAAAGTGAGCCAAGTATCATAATCATAAGGTATGAAACAAATCTATTGTTAGAAAAGATCACCGCCCGCATCCAAATTTCAGGATGTTGGGCTATTTTCATGTAAAGACAGAATAACCAGACAGAAATATGGATCTGTGCTACAATATGAATGAATATTTTATTATTCATTCATTTAACTGGAAATAATAAGACACACTCTAAAAGGAGGACTTCGATGAAAAAAGTTACGGTATTTCTTGGCACTCCACGAAAGCAAGCAACGTATAAGGCGGTACTTGAATTTGAAAAGTATCTGACAAATGATGCAGAAATTGAATTTGAGTATGTGTTTTTAAAGAATTACCGGTTGGACTATTGTCTTGGCTGCAAGCTTTGTTTTAACAAAGGTGAGGAACATTGCCCTTTAAAAGATGATCGTGATTTGCTGTTGGAGAAGATGCAAGCGTCCGATGGCGTTATTTTTGCGACTCCGTTATATGCCTTTCAGGTATCGGCTCCTATGAAGAATTTGCTGGACCGGCTCGCGTTTGTATTCCATCGGCCGCAGTTTTTTGGCAAGACATTCACAGCAATCGTCTCACAAGGAATACTCGGAGGGGGGAAAATCGTGAAATACCTTGACGATATGGGAGGATACTACGGCTTTCAAGTCGCCAAGGGTTGTGTATTGAACGCATTGGAGCCGACCACAGCAGCCGTAGAGGCAAGAAACTCCCGCAAATTGAAAAACGCTGCAGCCAGGTTTCACAAGGAACTCATGCGTACTGCCATTCCTGTTCCTTCTTTGTTCCGTCTGCTGTTATTTCGAATGGCCCGAACAAGTATAAAAAGCATGCTGAATCCCCAGTACCGTGATTATCGGCACTACGAGGAGAAAGGCTGGTTTGAGTCTGGCTATTATTATCCTGTATCACTGGGGCCATACAAAAAATTATTAGGCCGCCTGTTTGATGTATTGGGGACACGTATGGTTAAACGCCCTTAACGGTTGAAGAAAGGAATATAACGATGAAGAAATTATGCCTGAAAATAGTAATGGGAATCTTCGTTCTGCTGATTATAGGCGGCGCTCTATTGTGGAACATGTTATCCAAAGAACATCGTGAAGCCAGGAACCTGTCACTTGATTCGCATTATTTTAAACATCTCCAAGACGGCATTTATACGGGGAAATATGAAGGCGGGATGTACAAGTGGAGAGCCAACTCCGTTCAGATTACAATCTCCTCCGGAAAGGTTACAGCCATTGAACTGCTGCAGAACAAAGAGAATAAACCCCTTGAATTCACGAATACATTATACGGCAAGGTGATAGCTTCACAGTCTCTGCAGGTAGACACGTTGAGCGGTGCAACCCTCACTTCCAAGGCCTATCTCAAATCAGTGGAGAGTGCACTGTCCAAAGCACAAATTCCTGAATGAGCTGGCTAACGTTTTTCATTCACTGATAACCAGCTTGAAACGAATGGCATGAAATTCGAGACTGTGATTCAGCGAAAAGAATAAACCTATACCCTAAAAATTATGCAAGGTGTCCGATCATTGAGGTATGCGGACACCTCGCCGCGTTTTCATCCAGGTATTATTTTACGATATAAATAATTGTACTTTAAGGCTCAATCCCATAGATCAGCTTCCCTTTATGATAGATTGTGATATGATTATTCGCTGCATAGCTGGTAATGGCCGGTTTGAAGGAATAATCATCCACTTGATTGTAATTCGTCCAATTGTTTTTATGAATGCGGAACTGAATGTCACCGGTTGTGCCGGATGCTGCAAGAGAGCCTGCGCTTGCTGTAAAACCGATCTCTGCATAGGTGTCGGCACCGCTCAATGGCTGCGCCATGGGAACAATCGATGCCAGCAGTTTTTCTTTTCCAATGGCAGCATAATCAAATTCCAAGGTCTGAGCGGTGTTTCCATCACTTGTGTACCAATAGCGGATCGTGAGTTCATTTAGAGGAATAGAGGTGCCTGACTCGTTCTTAAGCTGCAGGCTCGCCCCGATTGAGTTAACAGCAGTCCCCGTTTCACCCACCCGATAAAGAGATATGGCGTGCACGTCACCCGGGTTATCTCCCGGATCAGGAGGAAACGTAACCGGCTTCATGATAGGGTCAAGCATCGCTTGCTTAGGCTCATTCCACGAAACCCAGTCATCCAGTAATAGCCCCCCGGTATCTCCACTGTTAGGATTAAGACTCCAGTAGGTCCAGTAGAGATTATTCTGGCCAATGTAGCTTACAAGCGCATTTTGCCATTTCCCTTCTACGGTAAGGGTATCTACACTGCGGCCGCCGAATTCACCTGCAAGAATTGGGGCGATTTGTTCCTTGCTGATATACCCCCAGGTATCGTCCCACAACTTAGGCAGGTTGTTCGGGAAATTGGCAGCGCTGAACCAAGGCTGTGAAGCTACCCCGGGCCCGTAATCATGCGGAGAATAGACTACACGGTTCGGCTGGGTAAGCACGACCGGATGACTCCGCACGCCTGATAGGTTGCCGCCCCACCAATAGCTGGTGGAGTTTCCCTGCACGTTGGTTTCTACGCCTTCGACGATGATCAGCCAGTTCGGATTCGCGGCAAGAATCGCATTTCCCGCACGCTCACTGGCCAGCTGCCAGTCTGTGGCAAGATTCCCGGTGCCCCAGCTTGCCGTGCCGTGCGGCTCATTATGCAGATCTGCCCCAATGACCGTGGGGTTATTCGCGTAGCGTTCAGCCAGCATCACCCAATCACTGATCCAACGGGTTTCGGGATAGGACGTAGTGTACCAGAGTGTCGATTGCCCTCCCGAATCTGGACGATGACGGTCCAGAAAGATCCGAATACCACGTTTCCCGGCTTTTTCAACCAGTTTATCCATGATCTGAATCGGCTTTAGACCCACGAGGTCTGGATTTTTGGCATAATCGATACTGTTGGCGGCAGAACCTGCATCCAACATCTGGTTGCAGTAGGGCAGGCGGATCAAGTTATAGCCTTCTGCCTTAATTTGGTCGAGCACATCATCCATGGAACGTGACCACAAGCCGTGCGGAGAATAATTTGCGGTTTCGAAGCCAAACCAATTGAGTCCGTTGAATACTGCGGGGTTGCCTGATGAATCCACGATCCGGCTGCCTGAAGTGTGATAATAGCCCTCTGCACCTTGAGCCTTAACCTTTTGGCCCGGAGACGCATAGGCACCTGCCAGCAATACCAAAGCAACGAACAGTAAACCAAATTTTCTGAAACCAAACGACATTCATTTTCCTCCTCTTAGTCATTTCAATGAGGTCAGACTGTATAGCATACGATAGAAATGTAAACGTATTCGTTAGAGCCAAGCTGTAAATATGTAGAAACAGCGACATCACTATAACTTTCATACAATTTCTCTCTAAATTTATGGCTGGAATGTGACGATAATAATGGAAAAATGCTTGAATTAGGAGAGAGACGTCATGGACAACTTAAATGCCTTAGTTTTAGCTGCACCATTCTTCAAACAGATTCATTCCCAGGATATTATGGTCGGGATCACCGACAAGGAAATATTCCATTATTATGCTCCCAGCAAGGTGCTGGATTTCGGTCTGACCAAAGGAAGCCCTATTCCTCCGGATGACCCTTCCCTCGGAAATGCGCTCGCAGGACGAGCCACAACCAACCGGCTGTCGCCCGAGCTGTATGGGGCTACCGTGATTTCTTCAGCTGTCCCGATTTATGATGCTGCAGGGGAGATCATTGGTGCTTTTGCGATCGCCTATACCTTGGAAAACGAGGATAAAATGGAGCAACTGACCGGCAGCATTAATCAAATCAGCGGTCAACTGGTTGATATGGTTCAAAATGTAGCTGCCCAGTCTGAAGAGTTATCGGCTACCACAGCACAGATTCTTGAGAATTCACGAAAGACGGTGGAAGAGTCTAATCAGGTCAGCAAGGTAGCGAGCTTTATCCGTGAAATTTCCGAACAGACCAATCTGCTGGGGTTGAATGCAGCCATCGAAGCCGCGCGTGTTGGACAGGAGGGGGCTGGCTTCGGTGTCGTCGCCACGGAAGTGCGTAAATTGTCCGTACATACGAGGGATGCGACCAAATCGATTGAGGATTCACTTCATACGGTTCAACGCTCAATCCGTCAAATGGAAACGGAAATCGAAGCCATAGCCGCTTCATCCTCTGAGCAGGCCGAAAGGGTCATCGAGTTCAGCGATGTTATTGAACGGCTGAACCAGACCAGCGTCGAGATGGCAAAATTCATTAACTCCATGATTCAGTAACGTCAAATCCCGTAAAAAAAATCCGCAGACAGGACTTCAAAGTCCATAATCTGCGGATTTTTACCCATTTCTAGACCTCAATGATAATGGGCAGAATCATAGGTCTGCGTTTCGTGCGTTCATACAGGAATTTGCTTAATGTTCCTTTGATGGTTTCCTTGATGATATTCCATTGACCGAGATCTGCGGTGCTCATCTTCTGAAGAGTAGCTGTAATCAGCTGGTTGATCTCCTCCATCAGCGTATCCGAGTTGCGCACGTACACAAAACCTCTGGAGATCGTATCCGGCTCATTCAGAATCCGCCCGTCACTTTGGCTTAATGTAATGACTGTAATCAGAATCCCATCCGCAGACAGCTGCCTGCGGTCGCGCAGTACAACACTGCCAATATCCCCGATTCCCAGTCCATCCACGAAAATTTGTCCAGCTGTGATCCGTCCGGTTTGGCGGACATCTCCGCCGTTTGACTCAACAATTTCCCCATTTTTCAAAATAAAGATATTCTCACTCTTCACCCCTACAGCTTCAGCCAGCAAACTGTGATGATGGAGCATCCGGTACTCCCCGTGAATCGGGATAAAATATTCGGGTTTCATCAAGGTCAGCATCAGCTTCAATTCCTCCTGGCTGCCATGCCCCGAGACATGAAGCTCACTGCGTGATCCGTAAATTACTCGTGCACCCAGCATATACAGATTATCAACGATTCTGGAAACGTTGCGTTCATTACCTGGAATCGGATTCGCCGCGAGAAGTACGGTATCTCCCCGGCTGATCTCAAGCTGCCTGTGACTGGAATTCGCGAGGCGGGATAGTGCTGCCATAGGTTCACCCTGGCTTCCGGTACATAATATAGCGATCTTATCGCGTTCCACTTTGCCCGCCTCAGCCGTCTCTACCAGCATGCCCTCGGGGATATGTAGATACCCCAGTTCTTGTGCTACTCCAACGACATTGACCATGCTTCTGCCCAGCAGGGCGAGCTTGCGTCCTGTATGCTCAGCTGCGTCAACAATCTGCTGCAAACGGTGCACGTTCGAAGCAAAGGTAGAGATAAAGATTCGATTCTCCGCTTTTTGAAAGGCTTCCTCCAAATGAGCGCCTACCAGCCTTTCCGAAGGAGTAAAGCCAGGCCGTTCAGCATTTGTACTCTCCGATAAAAGAAATTTTACCCCCTTTTCTCCGATCGCCGCCATTTTATGTATATCTGGATACTGCTTGTTAACAGGAGTCATATCGAACTTGAAATCGCCGGTATGAACCACTGTTCCTTCGGGTGTATCGAAGACAATGCCAAGGCAATCCGGAATACTGTGGTTTGTCCGGAAAAAGGTAGTGGTGATGGAACCGAAATTCAGCGTGGACTCCGTATCAATACAATGAAGCTCGGTCTGGCGCAGAAGTCCATGCTCTCTAAGTTTGATCTCAATTAAGCCGAGTGTCAGGCGGGAAGCATACACCGGAATATTCAGTTGTTTGAGGAAATATGGGATTCCGCCAATATGATCTTCATGTCCGTGGGTAACCACCAAAGCCCTGACTTTATCTATATTACTAAGTAAATAGGAAATATCGGGAATAATTAGATCAATACCAAGAAGCGTCTCATCCGGGAATTTTGACCCGCAATCAATGACAATAATGTCTTCGGCGTATTGCAGAAGATACATGTTTTTGCCAATTTCATATACACCACCCAGAGCTGCAATCCACAGCCGGTCGCCCGTCATCTTCATGCTGATGCCTCCTTTATTTAGATAACGTATAGTATGAGTAATTCTTTGCAGGTTTATCCAGAGAGACTTGAATTCATATATTCTGCAGGAGAATCTTAATACAATCTTAATGCTTGATCCAAAACCGTAATGCTATGCTGATTTGCCTCATGCTATACTTACAGTAAAACGATTACAGCTGCATTAGCTGCGGATAGACAGAAAGAAGGCATGGAATGGCAGTACGGGGAAAGCTAAAAATATATTTCAGCTATGCGGCAGGAGCCGGCAAAACCTGTGCCATGCTGAGTGCTGCCCGGGAAGAGCAAAAAGACGGAATGGATGTAGTTGCCGGGATCATTGAGAACCGGGACAGGCCGGAAACGGAGGCACTGCTGGTTGGTATGGAACAGATTCCTCCTCAGGAAATATCCCGGGAAGGAACGGTCACGCATGAATTTGATTTGGACCGGGCGATCCGGAGACATCCCGAACTGATTCTGCTGGACGAGCTTGCACATACCAATCCTGCGGGAAGCCGGCACAAAAAAAGATATCAGGATATGGAGGAATTGCTTCGCGCTGGAATTAATGTCTATACTACCGTTAATGTCCAGCATATAGAAAGCCTGCAGGATCTGGTGGTATCCATCACTGGTCTTTCCGTACACGAACGCATTCCGGATCATGTATTAGACAGTGCCGATCAAGTGGAACTGATCGATATTGAACCTGATGATCTGATCGACCGTCTGAACAGAGGGAAAATCTATCATGAACAACCTCACGGCCAAAATGCGAGCGGGTTTAGCCCGGAAAAGCTGATTGCGCTCCGCGAGATTGCCCTGCGCTACACGGCAAGCCAGCTGAACCGGATTGCGCTTCAAATTAGTAGCCAGGAAGCTAACCAAGAGCATTATTCCAATGAGCATATACTCGTTTGTCTGTCATCGGCAGCGTCTAATAAGAAGGTAATCCGTACTGCCGCGAGAATGGCTGAGGCGTTCCACGGGGATTTCACAGCGCTGTTCGTGGAAACACCGGAAACGAAGGGGCTCACCCAGAAGAATAAAACAGAGCTGAGAGCGAACCTGCGGCTTGCGGAACAGCTTGGTGCTCAGATTGCGACAACTTACGGGGAAGATATTTCAGGACAGATCGCAGAATATGCCAAAACAAGCCGGGTCTCCAAGATTATTTTGGGCCGCTCACACTCTAAAAAGAGCTGGTTCGGTAACACTAATATCATGGACAAACTGGCTGCGGCCTCCCCGAATATGGATATTTATATCATCCCGGATACCCTGCCTTCCCTTTACAACAGATTTCCGCAATATCGGATTTCGCCGCGGCTGTCACTGACCAGCACCTTCATAACTTTTGGAATACTCCTGGTCTGTACTCTCATCGGCTTGTGGTTTAGTGCACTGGGTTTCAGGGAAGCAAATATCATCACTGTATATATTCTGGGCGTTCTCCTAAGTGCGATGATTACCGAAGGAAGACTCTATAGTGCCGCAACCTCTATATTCAGTGTTCTGGTTTTCAATTATTTTTTTACCGCACCTTACTTTTCCCTGCGGGCATATGATTCGGGATATCCGGTCACCTTCCTGGTGATGCTGGCCGCTTCATTTATAACCAGTACGCTGACAATGCGGGTTAAAGAGCAGGCAAGACAATCTGCGAAAAAAGCCTTTCGTACCGAGGTGCTGCTGGAGACTAGCCGCAAGCTGCAGCAGGCCAAAGATCCGGCTGCCATCATCAATGAAACGGCGCAGCAAATGGTTAAGCTTTTGGACAGGACAGTGATTTTTTATTCTGTATTACCCGGTTCCTTGTCGGAACCTCTTATATTTCCCAAAGAAGACTCGGCTGCCAATCTGCATATCTATACAAG
Source organism: Paenibacillus sp. P3E (assembly GCF_001909045.1). Classification (NCBI taxonomy): domain Bacteria; kingdom Bacillati; phylum Bacillota; class Bacilli; order Caryophanales; family Paenibacillaceae; genus Paenibacillus; species Paenibacillus sp. P3E. The sequence goes on from NZ_LVWH01000171.1 coordinate 22,008, forward strand.
CAGCAGTGAGCGTTCAGTAGCCGACTGGGTCTACAAAAACAATAAACGAGCCGGTGCCACCACGGATACTTTTTCTGCTGCCGGCTGTCTGTATCATGCGGTTCGCGGGGGAGACAGCGTTTTTGCCGTAGCCGCTATTGTGATGGAGAACGAAGACCCGCTGGAGGTTTTTGACAAGAGCCTGGTGATTGCTATGCTGGGAGAGTGTGCGCTTGCACTGGAGAAAGAGCAATTGAATGAAAAACAAAAGGAAATCTCCATCCAGATTCAGCAGGAACAACTCCGGGCGAACCTGCTTCGGGCCATATCGCATGACTTACGCACACCGCTCACCAGCATTTCCGGAAATGCCGGCATTCTTATAGGGAATTCTGGCGTACTGAGCGAGGAACAGAAGACAGGACTGTATACAGATATTTATGACGATTCCATATGGCTGATCAATCTGGTAGAGAACCTGTTGTCGATTAGCCGGATCGAAAATGGAAGCTTAAATCTGAATGTTCAGGCAGAGCTTATCGAGGAAGTCATTGCTGAAGCGCTGATGCACCTGAATCGAAAAAGCAATGAACATATCATTCGGACCGTGCTGAGTGATGAGCTGATCATGGCCAGAATGGATTCCAGATTGATTATCCAAGTGCTGATCAACCTGCTAGACAATGCGATAAAGTATACAGGAACCGGCTCTCATATCACTGTTTCGGCCAAAAGGGATAAACAAATGGTAGTGGTTGAGGTCGCTGATGACGGTCCTGGTATCTCTGATGAAGCCAAGACCAGGATATTCGATATGTTCTATACGGCGGATAATATCCGTGGGGATGGACGCCGGGGACTTGGTCTGGGCCTGTCTTTGTGCAAATCTATTATTAATGCCCATGGCGGCACATTTGCCGTGCATGACAACTTCCCGCAAGGGGCCCTATTCCGCTTCACCCTGCAAGCAGAGGAGGTAAATGTTCATGAATAAACCTTTGATTCTCGTTGTTGAAGACGACAAACCGATCCGTAAGCTGATTACCACCACACTAGAGACACAAGGGTACAAATACCATACGGCTGAAACCGGAGAAGCTTCTATCCTTGAAGCGGTATCAGGGCAGCCCGATCTTATGATCCTTGATTTAGGTTTACCGGATATGGATGGTGTGGATATTATCCGAAAAGTACGTTCCTGGTCCAATCTTCCCATTATTGTGGTCAGTGCCCGCAGCGAGGACCGGGACAAGATAGATGCACTGGACGCAGGAGCAGATGATTATTTGACCAAACCATTCAGTGTGGAGGAACTGCTGGCCCGGCTCAGGGTGAGTCTGAGGCGCATCCGGTATGACAGCGAGAAGCTGTTGAAGGATGCCTCTGTTTTCACGAATGAGGGCCTCAAAATCGACTATGCGGCAGGCTGTGTATGGCTGGATGAAGAAGAAATTCATCTGACCCCTATAGAATACAAGCTGCTGGGCCTGCTCGCCAAAAATGTGGGTAAAGTGCTGACACATAATTACATTCTTCATGAAATCTGGGGCAGCCACACGTACGATATTCCCGCCCTGCGTGTTTTTATGGCCACCTTAAGGAAAAAGATCGAGAGAACTCCCTCGCAGCCCAAATTCATTCAAACGCATATTGGTGTCGGATACCGGATGCTGCAGGTTGGCGATGACAACAAAGCCATTTGAACGGGCATGTGTAAAAAGCGGAAGACCAAGGCTTATACTTACAGCCTTGGTCTTCCGCTTTTTTTTGTCCGGAAAATGATCTTGATTCTCCTCCTTACCTTAACGTGATCTTTATCTGCTCCGGCAAATCCTAATCCTGAATAAATGGCTTCAGTGATACGCTGGAAGGGTAGTGAACAGCTGAAGAGAGAAGGAGTTATGTATGAATGAATTTTTTGAAAATGCAGGTCTTATCTCCATCATAACCGGAATTCTATTTGTTGTGAAAAAATTCTATGACCATTACTATTGGCAAAGCCTGCTTGATGAGGAGAATGAGGACGATAAAGAGACACGCCAATCTTAATGCAATCTTAATTCGCTGCCGGAATCTCTAATCCTTAACTAATGGCAGAAATGTTACGCTGAATTTAAGAAAAAGAGAAAGAGATCAAAAGATGATAGTGAGAGGAGTGGCAAAGAACATGATGGATGTGTATATGGTGGCAGCTCTGGCGGTGCTTTTCGTACTCCTTTACGCCTTTGCACAGTGGTGCGGACATATGACTGACGATACAGGGGGGACGGAACAATGACGGTGGTTATTGCTGCAACTTTACTTCTGTTTCTGTATTTGGTATATGCCTTGATTCATCCAGAGAAATTCTAAAGGTTCATTGAATGATGCGAAAAGAGAGAGTGTCAACTTAAGGAGGGGCCTTCGTGGGTATTGTGCAAATTGCCGCAGTCATTGTCATACTGCTGCTGCTGGTTAAGCCAGTAGGAACTTATTTATATCATGTATTCTCAAATGAACCGAGCCGAACGGACCGCATATTTGGCGGCTTCGAACGTGGAATATTCAAACTGAGCGGACTAAAGAACCGTGAGGGAATGACTTGGAAGGGATATGCCATCAGCTTCCTGGGGACAAACATTGTACTGGTTGCTTTCAGTTACTTGTTCCTTCGTCTGCAAGGCGCACTTCCGATGAATCCCAATGGAACCGGGGGCATGGAACAGTCACTAACGTTCAATACAGTCATCAGTTTCATGACGAATACCAATCTGCAGCATTACAGCGGAGAAACGGGTCTATCCTATTTCTCGCAAATGGCTGTCATTACAATGATGATGTTTACTTCAGCGGCGAGCGGCTTCTCCGTGGCAGTCGCTTTTGTGAGAGGCATTACTGGAAGAGAAACCGTAGGGAATTTCTTCGAAGATTTCGTGAAATCCATCACCCGCATCTTTCTCCCGCTGGCCCTGCTGGTGACATTGGTATTGGTGGCCCTGCAGGTTCCGCAGACACTACAGCCATCGCTACATGTAACAACGCTTGAGGGTGGTTCACAGCAGATCGCTATCGGTCCGGTTGCCTCACTTGAATCGATCAAGCACCTGGGTACGAACGGCGGCGGATTCTTTGGAGCCAACTCGGCCCATCCGTTTGAGAACCCTTCACCTTTGACGAATGTCATTGAAATCCTCTCGATGTGGACGCTGCCCGCATCCCTGCCTTATATGTACGGATTATTTGCCAAAAACAAACGTCAGGGCTGGATGATATTCAGCGCGATGATGACCTTGTTCGTATTGCTGCTGGGCCTCAACTATTACGCGGAAACGGCAGGGAATCCGGCAATCAATGCCATGGGTATCGACGCCTCCCAGGGCAGTATGGAGGGGAAGGAAGTCCGATTTGGTATCGCGCAGTCTTCTTTGTTCACTGCCGTAACAACGGCGGCAACTACCGGTAGCGTTAATAATATGCATGACACCCTCACCCCGCTTGGCAGCATAACTCCGCTGTCCCTGATGATGCTGAATAATGTGTTCGGGGGCAAAGGTGTAGGTCTAGTCAACATGCTGATGTATGCGATCCTGGGAGTGTTCCTCTGCGGTCTGATGGTAGGGCGGACGCCGGAGTTCCTTGGACGGAAAATAGAAGCGAGGGAAATGAAGCTGATCGCCATCGCAATACTCATTCATCCGCTGATTATTCTGGCACCTACCGCTGCCGCCTTCTTGACCGAGCTGGGTAAAGGGAGCATCTCGAATCCGGGCTTCCATGGAATGACGCAGGTGCTCTACGAGTTCACCTCTTCTGCGGCCAACAACGGTTCGGGTTTCGAAGGGCTGGCCGATAACACCACCTTCTGGAATGTACTTACAGGGATTGTCATGCTGCTCGGAAGATATGTATCCATTATCGCCATGCTGGCGGTGGCCGGCTCCATGATCCGTAAGAAGCCCGTTCCGGAGACGATCGGCACGTTCCGCACCGACAATGGCCTATTTACAGGAATTCTGATCGGTACGGTGCTGATTATCGGTGCACTGACCTTTCTGCCGGTTGTGGTTCTCGGTCCGGTTGCAGAATATTTGACCTTACGTTAAGAGAGGGAGAACAAGATGAGTACCATACCTAAAAAGAAACTGCTAACCGGCCCTATTCTGCAAAGTGCGGTCAAGGACAGCTTCATGAAGCTGAATCCGGTGACCTTGATGAAGAATCCGGTGATGTTCGTTGTAGAAATCGGCACTATTGTCGTACTAATGATGGTGTTGGCCCCCGGATATTTCCATACCGAAGACTCCATAGGCTTCAATATTACAGTGTTTTTGATTTTGCTGGTTACAGTATTGTTCGCTAATTTTGCAGAAGCACTGGCTGAAGGCCGCGGCAAGGCACAGGCGGATACCTTGAAGAAAACGAAACAGGATATTTCCGCAAACAAGCTGGTGGGCGGAGCTGTTAAGATCGTTTCTTCTTCTGATCTGCGCAAAGGAGATATCGTGGTCATCAGCCAAGGAGAACTCATTCCCGGTGACGGCGAAGTCATTGAAGGCCTTGCTTCCGTGGACGAATCTGCGATTACCGGAGAATCCGCTCCAGTCATCAAGGAGGCTGGAGGAGACTTCAACTCTGTCACAGGCGGCACAAGAGTAGTAAGTGATCAGATCAAGGTTCGAATCACCAGTGATCCCGGTGAATCGTTTCTGGACCGTATGATCTCGCTTGTCGAAGGGGCCAAACGCCAGAAAACACCCAATGAAATTGCACTCAATACCCTTTTAATCAGCTTAACCATTATCTTTCTGATTGTCGTAGTCACATTGCGTCCGATTGCCGCTTATCTGAATGTCGATTTGGAGATCCCCGTCCTGATCGCGCTGCTGGTCTGTCTGATCCCTACTACCATCGGCGGTCTACTGTCTGCAATCGGAATCGCAGGCATGGACCGGGTTACCCAGTTCAACGTGCTGGCGATGTCAGGTAAAGCGGTTGAAGCAGCCGGAGACATCAATACGATGATTCTCGATAAAACAGGCACCATCACCTTCGGGAACCGTATGGCCAGCGAATTTGTCCCCGTAGGGAATGAGAATGAAGCAGAACTGGCGGGGTGGGCTGCAGTCAGTTCACTGAAGGATGAGACACCGGAAGGGCGTTCCGTGATCGAACTGATCAAAAAACAGGGTCATCCTTATCAGGCCGGTCTGGCAGAAGAGGCAGAAATCATTGAGTTCCGTGCCGAAACGCGAATGAGCGGACTGGATCTGAAGGATGGACGCAAGGTCCGAAAAGGGGCTGTTGATTCCATGAAGCGCTGGGTCTCTTCCCAAGGCGGGCAGATTCCCGATAATCTGGACAAAAGGTCGAATGAAATAGCCGGTAAAGGCGGAACTCCGCTTGCAGTAGCCGTTGACGACCGGATATTCGGACTTATTTATCTGAAAGACACCGTGAAGCCCGGAATGAAGGAACGATTTGACGAGCTGCGCAAAATGGGCATCAAAACGATTATGTGTACCGGAGACAATCCGCTAACCGCTGCAACGATTGCCGCCGAAGCCGGAGTAGACGGTTTTATCGCCGAAAGCACGCCGGAGAACAAAATTGAAGTCATTCGCCGTGAGCAGCAGGAAGGCAAGCTGGTCGCCATGACGGGTGACGGAACGAACGATGCTCCTGCTCTGGCCCAGGCGGATGTGGGGCTTGCCATGAACAGCGGAACCTCTGCCGCCAAGGAAGCGGCGAATATGGTCGATTTGGACTCAGACCCGTCCAAGATTATTGAGGTCGTAGCCATCGGCAAGCAGCTGCTGATGACCCGTGGTGCCCTGACTACCTTCAGTATTGCGAATGACATCGCCAAATATTTTGCAATCATCCCTGCTATGTTCACGCTCGCGATTCCGGAAATGGAGGTGCTGAACGTAATGGGGCTGGGATCGCCAAGCTCCGCTATTATCTCGGCACTGATCTTTAATGCGATTATTATTCCGCTCCTGATCCCCCTTGCCATGAGAGGGGTATCCTATAAGCCAATGAGCTCTGTCAAGCTGCTGCGCCGGAATATCTTCATCTATGGATTTGGAGGCGTACTGGTTCCTTTTCTGGGCATTAAGCTCATTGATATGCTCGTTAGTATTTGGATATAAGCTTAATAGGATTGTTAAGATAGAGAGGATGGGTCACGAATGAAGAACACTAGTTCTTATATACTCAGCATAGTAAGACTCAGCGCCATATTTATTATTCTTTGCGGAGTTGTGTATCCGCTGGCTTCCACTGCTATTGCCCAGGTGCTAATGCCTTCACAGGCGAACGGCAGCCTGCTGAAGAACAGTGCGGGCCAGGTTATTGGCTCCGAGCTGATTGGTCAGAACTTCACCAATCCGGCGCTGTTCCACGGGCGTGTGTCCAGCATTGATTACAAAGCGGAGGCTTCGGGCTCGAACAATTATGGCCCATCCAATACGGATATGCTGAAGCGTACCAGCGACTTTATCGCCCAGTGGAAGCTGGACAATCCGCAGGTTCCTGTGAATCAACTGCCTATCGATCTGGTTACGAACTCTGGCTCGGGCCTGGACCCGGATATTTCCCCCGCCTCGGCTATCGTGCAGGTTCCCAGAATCAGCAGTCTGACCGGTCTTTCTTCGGATAAGCTTGAACAATTAATTCAATCACATACAGAGGGCCGCGAACTTGGATTGTTCGGCGAAGAACGTGTGAATGTGCTGAAGCTGAATAAGGCTTTATCTGAATTGTCTGCTAAGTAATCAGGCGGTTACCCTGTTCGGTTCCACACGGACAGGGTAATTTATCTTCCTATAAGGAGGCCACCCGGATGTCCCCGTATAAACGTAAAACTCCGGAAGAAATTCTGTATTCCATTTACCGCCTGCGCCGGGGCCGTCTCAAGATCATCATCGGTTCTGTCAGTGGTTCAGGCAAGACCTATCACATGCTGGAGGAAGGCAAGCTTTTGCAGCAGCAAGGGATCGATGTGGTGATCAGTGCGGTCTCGACGATGCAACGGGCGGAGACTGTTCAGCAACTGGTGAATTTGGAGCGTGTACCCAGCCTTCACTGGATCAAGGATGGAAAGGAACAGAAGGATCTTCCTGTCGATATTCTGCTTCAGCGCAATCCTGAGGTCCTTTTGGTGGACAGTCTGGCCCACCGCAACCGGGAAGGAGCCCGTTTCGAGACAAGGCTCGAAGATATCCGTTATTTAATGGATCACGGCATTAGTGTGATTACAACCATTAACGTGTATGAGCTGGCTGGGATGGCCGAAATTATTCAGCAGAAAACGGGCATCTGTGCAGAGGAAACGGTTCCGCTCAACACGCTGGAGCTGGCAGATGAGGTGCGACTGATCGATGTGTCCCCCGAAACCATATTAAAACGTATTGAAGAAGGGGTTCTTGGCGGAGAGACGCCTCCGGCGCTGACCCGGCGTGGCAATCTGGGCGTCCTCCGTGAGCTCTCGCTCCGTCTGGTTGCCGAGGGGGTCAATGATTCGCTGGAAAGACACCGGGAGGAGCAAGGGTTAATTGGCCCTTCCGGCGCCACTGAGCGGATTCTCGTATCCACGCAATATCATTGGAACGGTTCGCTGTATGTCAGAAGAGGACAGCAAATCGCCAAGCGGCTGAACGGTGAGCTTATGGTGGTAACCTTTGTGCTTACAAAACGTCAGTTAACGAAGGATCAGCAGAGCTTCAAACGCGCGATCACCAAGCTGGCCCAGCGGGTCGATGCCCGCTACGAAGAGCTGTCTCTTCCAAGTCTGCGTCTGCTCCCAGCAATATTGGTACGTTATGCCATCCGGAATAACGTCACCCGGATCGTCATGGGGCACTCCAAAAAAAGCCGCTGGCAGGAAAAGTGGCAGGGCTCCATCGCTAACCGGGTCCTCCGAAAGTCACGGAACATCGATGTATTCCTGATGGCTGACCGGGCAGAGCAGGAAGGGGAACGGATATTGCCGATCAAGCCTGGCTCCAAAGGGAAGGAGGAACCTTTTCACCGGTTAACCAGTCAGGAGATGGAACAGAAGATTGAGCGGATTCACCGCGGAACATTCAAGGTCTATATTGGTGCGGCGCCTGGTGTTGGAAAAACCTATAAAATGCTGCAAGAGGGGAATCTGCTGCTGACGAAAGGCATTGATGTTGTCATAGGTCTGCTGGAGACACATGGAAGGAAGGAGACCCAACGGCAAATCGGGGGATTGACCCTGATTCCGCGGGCCCGCATTCAGTATCAGTCCTCACAGCTGGAGGAGATGGACACAGATAGCATTATTGCCCGTCACCCGGAGGTCGTGCTGGTGGATGAATTGGCACATACCAATGTCCCCGGAAGTGTGACCAAAAAGCGCTATGAGGATGTTATGCGGCTGCTCGATAACGGCATTTCCGTAATCACAACCGTGAATGTTCAGCATCTGGAGAGCCTGAATGACGCAGTGGCACAGCTGACGGGCGTTCGTGTCCGGGAAACGGTCCCTGATGCGGTTTTGAAAATGGCCGGTGAGGTTGAACTCATTGACGTTACGCCACAAATGCTGCAGGAGCGGATGCGGGAAGGGAAAATATATGCAACGGAGAAAGTGAACCAGGCCTTAGAGTCTTTTTTTAAGATTGGGAATCTGATTGCTCTGCGCGAACTGGCTCTTCGTGAAATTGCGGACGATGTTGATGAACGGCTGGAAGCGTGGGACCGGGAGCCCTCCCTGCGGGGCCCATGGAGCCGCCGTGAGGTCATCTTTGTCTGTGTCGATCTCGGCCCGCGTGCAGAGCGCTTAATCCGCCGCGGCTTCCGTATTGCCCACCGGCTCAAGGCAGAATGGTATGTGCACTATGTGCACTGCGGAGGGCACCATACCCCCGAAGAGCAAAAGCGGCTGGGGTCCCTGCGGCATTTGACGGAACGGCTGGGCGGGAAAATGGAGGTGGCTCTGGCGGGCAGCAGTGCTGTCGTACATCAGCAGCTGCTCTACAGAATGAATGAAGTACAGACCACTCAGCTGATTATCGGACACTCACGCAGGCCGCTGTGGCGCAGCTTATTCAAAGAAAGCTTCGTCCATTATTTGCTCCGGCATGCAAGGCATATGGATATGCTGATTGTGGCGGACTTTGACCCGGAGGCGGCCGAAGCGGTAAAGTATTGACAGATAGGCATACCCTAGTTGATCATAAAAAAAGTGTATGCTAAACTACAATTAATTAAATGAACGGAGTTGAAGAGGATAATGTAGGATTTTCTTGCTGATCGATATGAGAATAAAACCACTATAAGACTGGACTTCATGTTCAGCTATTGTAATGCGATCGATTTCGCATGTTTTATTTCTTGTTAAGCAAGAAAGTTACATTTCCTTTCACTCAAACGGTAGATCCTTAATCAGCCCCTCGGGGGCTTGATTTTCTGTATCTATTTGAGCTGCAAGAAATTAACTTTCTTGCGGCTTTTATTTTTTTATACAGGAGGATCACCAGATGTCATTAATTAATGTTACCAACCTGACGTTTGCCTATGAGGGCAGCTACGATAACATATTTGAAAACGTGAATTTTCAGATCGACACGGATTGGAAGCTGGGATTTACGGGGAGGAACGGAAGAGGGAAGACCACCTTTCTGCAGCTGCTGCTCGGTAAACATGAATACAGTGGAGCCATTTCTGCTAATGTAACATTTGAATACTTTCCATACCCTGTGCCGAACAAGGAAAATATGACCCTGGATGTCATCAGCGAAATCTTTCCGGATTATATTCACTGGCAGTTGATGCGAGAGCTTTCTTTGCTGAAGGTAGATGATGACGTTCTCTATAGGCCCTTTGCTTCACTATCGAACGGAGAGCAGACGAAGGTGCTGCTCGCCGCATTGTTTATTAAGGAAAACAGCTTTCTGCTCATTGATGAACCTACTAATCATCTGGACATGCAAGCAAGAACATTAGTCAGTAATTATCTCAATACCAAAAGCGGATATATTCTGGTATCTCACGACAGAGCCTTTCTGGATAACTGTGTAGATCATATTCTGTCTATCAACAAAACCAACATTGAAATTCAGAAAGGGAATTTTTCGAGCTGGTGGGAGAATAAGAGGCGATTGGATAACTTTGAGCTGGCACAAAATGAGAAGCTGAGAAGAGATATTAACCGGCTTGCGGATTCATCCAAAAGAACAGGGAACTGGTCACACGAAGTGGAAAAGACAAAAAACGGGACACGAAACTCCGGCTCCAAGGTAGATAAGGGGTACATTGGCCATAAGGCTGCCAAAATGATGAAACGTTCTAAATCTATCGAGCAAAGGCAGCAATCGGCAATTGACCAGAAGTCCAAGCTGCTGAAAAACATTGAAAGCTCGGAAACCCTGGAGATTGCACAGCTTCCTTATCATAAAAGTACCTTTGCAGAGCTTGAACAAGTTTCCATTTATTATGGTGAGAAACTAGTCTGTTCAGATGTGGATTTTACAATTGAGCAAGGAGACCGCATTGCACTTTCGGGTAAGAATGGCTCCGGCAAATCCAGTATCCTGAAACTGATTTGCGGCGAGGACATACAGTACACAGGCAGCCTCAGTAAGGACAGTCAGCTCAAAATCTCCTACGTGTCCCAGGATACCTCGCATTTACAAGGCAATCTTACGGAATTCGCCCGCGACAATGGAATAGACGAGAGCCTGTTCAAATCCATCCTGAGAAAACTTGATTTCTCCAGAGTACAATTTGAGAAGGATATTTCCACTTTCAGCGGCGGCCAGAAGAAGAAGGTGCTCATCGCCAAAAGTCTAAGTGAGCACGTTCACCTGCATATTTGGGATGAGCCGCTGAACTTTGTTGACGTTATTTCACGGATGCAAATAGAAGAGCTGCTGTTGGAATACACCCCGACCATACTTTTTGTGGAGCATGACCGGGAGTTCTGCGGCAATGTCGCTACGAAGATCATAGAGCTCTGAGCTTGCTGAAGGAAGGGAAGAAAAGGGACTTATGAAGAAAGTCATCGTAATCGGCTCAGGAATTCTAGGGGCATCTACCGCCTATCACTTAGCCAAAATGGGGGCAGATGTCCTGGTCGTTGACCGCAAAGATAAAGGGCAGGCCACCGATGCTGCTGCCGGCATTATCTGTCCTTGGCTGTCGCAGCGGCGTAATCAGGCTTGGTATCGTCTCGCCAAAGCAGGTGCCCGTTATTACCCGGAGTTGATTGCACAGCTTCGGGACGAAGGGGAGACTGATACCGGCTATGCTCAGGTAGGTGCTCTTAGTATACATCATGACATGATGAAACTGGGACAGATGGAGGAACGGGCAAAACTACGAAAGACAGATGCACCGGAGATAGGAGATGTTACACGGCTCAACACAACACAGACCCGTGAGCTTTTTCCTTTGCTGGCAGAAGATTATTCCTCCATTCATATCAGCGGTGCCGCCCGGGTAGATGGTCGTGCACTTCGCGATGCTCTCATACGGTCGGCACAGCACAATGGGGCTGTTATAGTCAGCGGGGAGGCCAGGCTTGAACATCTTGCAAACCGTGTAACCGGAGTGAATGTAGGAGCTCAACACTTTTCGGCTGATCTCATCCTTGTATGTGCGGGTGCATGGGCCAATCTATTGCTGCAGCCTTTAGGCATTGATTTTAAAGTCCATTTTCAAAAAGCTCAAATCGTTCACTTAGAGGTTCCGGACCGTCAAGACACAGATGCCTGGCCAGTAGTTATTCCGCCAAATGATCAGTATTTGCTTTCAATGGGATCACGTAGGATTGTTATTGGATCGACACACGAAAATGATATAGAAGGGTACGATACCAGGATAACTGCTGGCGGAATCCAGGAAATTCTGAATAAGGGGATCGATCTTGCACCTGGTTTAGCAAACAGCACATTTCTGGAGACGAGAGTCGGTTTTCGCCCCTTTACGCCTGGGTTTCTTCCTGTTATCGGGAATGTGCCCGGCTGGGAAGGTTTGCTTACAGCAAATGGCCTCGGAGCTTCAGGGTTAACCATGGGCCCTTATTTGGGAAGGCAATTGGCGAGGATGGCTCTTGAAAGGGAAATGGAAATAGACGTAAGTGATTATGATATCCGGAATGCAGTAGATCAAGGCTGATGAATTGCGACTTTCTGAATTCCCTGCTATACTTTTTTCGAAAGATAAGAAGTTATTAGCTTCACGCTGTAAATGTTCCTTGTCTTTCTTACAGTAAAGTGTTCATCTGACAGGGGGTTGTACTGATGGCAAAACCGAATTGCTCATTAGCTAGGAAGACCTCATGCAAAGCCTAATTCAGGGGCGATACTTTGCGTGAGGGCGAGAGAAGAGAAAGATCCGATCGCCCATACTTGACTTTATCGTTTCTAATAACGGGCTTTGCACCTTATGTTTTTTCAACAAAAATAAGGGGCTGAAGAGCTATGAATACACCATTTATTAGAAACCATCAATATAATGTCATTAAGAAACAAGCCGAATTTCTTCAGAAAACACTGCGATCCGTCGCGGATCAGAGTGTCTTGAAAACAGTAAGATATCGTACAGCTGTGAATATGATTGAAGCGTTTTCTTCTCTGACAACAGAGCGGGAACACCAGCTGGAGCAAGTATCGAGCTTGGAAACAGCACATGAATTTCAGAATTATCTTATTGCATTAGAACCCTATCTGGAGCCATTTCCACCGATTACACTGAAGCAGATTCAGAAGCTTTTCCCTAAGAATAAGAAGTTGAAGGTACCTGATCTGCAATCCATCGACTTTAGATATATCACGTATCTGAGCTGGGTAGACATCGCCACGAACAAATTATTCATGGTCTATCCATTCGAAGGACAGTTCATCGGCATCGAGGGAAGAATAACACCGACACACAAAAAAGGGTATTGCATGTTCTGCAACCGGCATCAGGAGCTTGCGTTCATAACAGTCAAGACGAAGCCTGCGGGTGCTTTGCCCGATCAATATTCTTCCATTGGCCAATACGTATGTATGGACGGCCATGCATGTAATCAGAGTATCACCGATACTAGTTCGCTGGAAAAGTTCATTGTCTCCGTTCGTAAATAATTCATCGATGCGGTTGCCTTTAGAGGCAGCCGTTTTTTAGTATAAATCTATGTTCAACGGTTGAAGAGATTCTCAGGTGAAAAACAAAGAGTACTTCTACCCAAAACCCGTAATCTTTTAATTTTGAAAATACATTAATGAAGCAGGGCCTATATTCTGTACGATTTTTTTTGCCTGCTACACGTTAAAGTATTCTGACTATGTTTGGGAACAGATTTTGAGAAACCTTAACAGTCTTGATGAGCAGTATGCAACAATTATTCTTTTATTAATTGACATATTAAACTTGAGGCAAGATTGTTTGATAGAAATTAAGGGTCAATTCGATGTACAGTCTGGTAGAACTAACTCCAGAGATGAATTTCCAATGGGGGAATAGACTGCAACAAGGCCGGGGACAAGCCCCGGCCCTTCTATGTTGTGGGCAGAACGAAAAATATAATTATGCGCGCTCCCCTTCCGCGATTGTCCCTTCCGACGTCACCTTCATCATGCGCTTGCGGACCAGCGGTGGTAGTGCAGCCAGATAAAATAAACTGACCACTATGGTGCAAAAGCCAAGTATGTAGTGAAGCCAGGTGACGGAGATCAAGGCCGGAAAGGCTAGCGCGATGCCCCCCAAAGCCAGTGAATGGCCCAGCATCATTACCGGCTCAATCAAGGCGTTAACACGGCCCATATTCTGCGGAGGAACAAGCTCTGGCAACCAGCTGCCGAGCGCGATATTGATGGGCGCGATGGCGATTCCAGCCAGCATTACAAGGAAAAAATAGACTTCAATCCTTTCGGTTAACCCAAGTCCCGTAATGAGCAGGCTGGAGATGAACAGACCCGCAATCAGGATCGGCGCTCTTGTGAAACGGCGAATCAGCCGGGGGCCGAAGACGCTGCCGAGCAGAAAGCCGACGCCCAGAAAGACGGTAATCAGCGAAGAGTGGACGACATAATTATCGGGACTGAGCTTGTATTTCATGGCGAAGATGGGAAGCACGGCGAATACGCCGTTCACAATGCCAAAGAACAGAAAACCGCTGATCAGAACCATAAGCAGTCGATTTCCTGTAATATAGCGGAGGCCCTGCCAAAAATCCTTCAGCAGCAGTGAGAACCGGAGCTCACGAATACGGTTTTTTCCGTTGGGGGTACGGGCATGTTCTGGGAAATCCCCCCAGGCAAGCAGCAGGCCGGACAATAAAAAGCTTAGTCCGTCGACGATGATGGCGCCTTCAATTCCAATAAAATGATAGGCCGTAGCCCCCAGGCTCATGCCGAAGAGCATAAACAGCCCCATCACCATTTGATTCAGCCCCGAAGCCTGGACATATTGGTCCTGGTCGATACTGCCCTGCAGAAGTCCCATTTCCGCAGGACCGAAGAATTTGGATATCGAGCTACGCAGAAATAGCACCAAAAAACAGGCGAAAAGCACGTTGAAATGAACAAACAGCAGCAGCAGCAAGGTTAGTCCCGCCCGTATCCAGTCGCTATAGGCGGCAATATTCTTGCGGTCGAACCGGTCCGCGATGACGCCGACGATCCAGAAGACCGCCAGGGTGGGCAGAGAATACATCAGCTCTGCTGTAGTGGCCAAAGCCGGCCGCTCGCTGTACCTGTCGATCAGATAGTAGGCGAATGCCATGTTCCCCACCACGGTGCCCAGCTGCGAGGCAAAAGCGGCAATGAATAACTTGTTGAACATTGGATTGCGAAAGAGCGTCCTCATTCAATTTCCTCCCTATGGTGCTCTCTGATAAGCACAGGTTTGAGCAGAACTTGCAAGTAGTGGACGAGCGACTCAAGCTGCATTCGGGTGTTCGCCTTCTCCAGACCCACAGTGATGGTATGGGTCATAATGCCTTCCTGATAGGAAGCGGCTAGTCTGGAGATGTCCGTAACGTCCATGACAGGGAAAAACTCACCGCGGTCAATTCCGGTCTGAAGCAGTTCTGCAAATTGGGCGATTCCCCGTTCATAACGGTTGAGGAGCAGTCCACGGCGTGTCTCATCGCGCCATCCGATCAGGAAATATTCATAGAAGGCCGGCATTAATCCGCCTTTGGGTGATTGCTGAAGGTCTTGCAGCTGCTGCGAATACAGCGTAGTAATTACATCCCAAATGGACGGCGAAGATTCCAGAATCATCTCTAGGTACCGATCATGCTCCATGTCCTGATGGTCCAACAGAGCTTCGAAGATCTCATCCTTGGTCTGATAGTACAAGTAAATCCAGCCCCGACTCATACCGATTTCATCGATAATATCCTTTAGTGTGACTGCCCCGTAGCCCTTCTCGGCAAAAACCCGCTTAGCCGCATCGAGGATTTGCAGGCTTCTCCATTCTTTTCGGCTGCTCGATAATTTAGGCGACATTCCGTTGCTTCCTTTCCGTTTTCGCAAAATGAACCGCGTGTCATTTATTATATTAATGACATGTTGTTCATTTTGCAACGAAAAATAACGTAATAATCTATAAATAATAATGATTGATATGTTTTTGATTATCTTGTTATAATGTATTAAAATTCCATTTGATTCGCCAGTATATTCCCCTTGCTGCTAGTTTCCAGCTTTTCCGATTTCCCCGTCTTACCTCACATCTATGATTACATCCATGATTACATCTATGATTACATCCGCTATTAATAGTTTATCTGAAGGGAATGTGATTATGAAAACGGCACTGCTGTTTCCAGGACAAGGTTCGCAGTATGTAGGGATGGGGAAATTTTTGTTTGTCCGGTTTGAAACGGCCCGAAGGACATTTGAAGAAGCCTCTGATGCGCTGGGCTACAATGTATCCCGTCTTTGCTTTGACGGAAGCCTCGAAGAATTGACGCGGACCGAGAATGCACAGCCCTGCATTCTTACTGTGAGCATCGCGGCTTATCGGGTTCTCTTGGAGAATCTGGACATTGAGCCGTATTATTGCGCCGGCCACAGTCTTGGCGAAATATCCGCGCTGACTGCATCCGGGGCTCTTGCTTTTACTGATGCGGTGCGCCTGGTTCGCCTTAGGGGACGGTTGATGCAGGAGTCGCAACAAGAGGGAGAAGGCGGAATGCTGGCGGTTCACAGACTGGACAGTTCCGTCATTGAAGCGGAATGCGGTCGGCCAGACGTTCGTGGAACCGTTGCGGTATCCAACCTGAATGGTGGCGGACAGACCGTTATCTCGGGACTTCAATGCTCCCTGAACCGCATAAGTGAAAAACTTGCATTGCTCGGAGGAAGAGTTGTCCCACTGAACGTGAGCGCCGCTTTTCACAGCCCCCTAATGAAAGAGGGCGCTGCAAAGTTTGCGGCTGAATTGTCCCGTATTCACTTTCAGCCTTTGCGCCATTGGGTATTGTCGAATGTGACGGCTCATCCTTATCCGGATGAGAATTTCATTCCGGCATTATTAGCCGAACAGATGGTCTCTGTTGTGAATTGGTATTCTTGTATGCGCTTTCTTCTCAAGCGGGAAACGGAGCGCATGATCGAAGTTGGGCCCGGAAATGTGCTGGGCAATATGCTGAGAAGAGAGAAGCCGATTTCTTGCATCATTCAGTCGACCGATCAGGAAGATGACTGGAGGAATCTTCTCAGCGCCGGAAGCCGCGTGGCCACGGGAACGGATTACGATGCTTATCTTAAAGCCGCATTGTGTGCAAAAAATTATAACGTTATAGATACCGCCTCTGACTATATGAACAAGATTGCAGAACCGTTTCGGGAACTGGAAAGCATGGCCTCTGGAGCACGAAAGGGAGAAGCCGAATCGGAGAGATGGAAGAGCCTGGCCGTTGGTGCCCTGGATAAGATTCTGGATGTCAAGATGACTCCTGCCATCCGACGAGTGGACATCTTAAACCGTTTGGCTGAAGAAGGGGGAAACGTGCAGAATGTACAATACGCTTAACGAAGCGCTAAGAAGCGAAGCCGCCAGAGGGGAACGGGGAATTACCTTCATCTCAGGTGAATTCGAGAGTGTATTTTGCAGTTATCCCGAGCTCTACGAGTCCGCCATGGGTACTCTGCATCACCTAAGAATGAAGGGGATAGGGGCCGGAGATGAAGTTATCCTGCAGCTGGACAACAACCGGGAATTTCTTATTGTCTTCTGGGCTTGCCTTCTCGGCGGTATCATTCCTGTTCCGTTATCGGTAGGTAATAATGAAGAACACCTTGCCAAGGTCGTCCGGATCGCAGCTGTGCTGAACAATCCTTTTATTGTCTCGGACCCACAGCATTTTGAGAAACTCGGAGATTGGGCGTCCCGGTTCGAGAATGCAGTCGATCGTCAACTGTCCATCGGAGACCTAATGAAGCAGCCAGAGGAAAAAATATCCGGTGAGAACGGAGCGGTGTTGCCCGGAGATATCGCTTTTATCCAGTTTTCTTCCGGTACCACAGGCGACCCCAAGGGAGTGGTGCTGACCCACAGCAATCTCCTGGCAAATATCCGGGCCCTGAAAGAACGTATTGGAGCCGGCGATGAGGATGCCTTTCTCAGCTGGATGCCGCTGACTCACGATCTGGGGATGATCATGTTCCATCTCCTTCCATTATTCTGCGGGACAAGCCAATACCTCATGCCAACCTGGCTGTTCATCAGGCGTCCGATTCTCTGGATGCAGAAAGCCGACCAGGTTGGAGCGACGATTTTGGCTTCCCCAAATTTCGGGCTCAAATATTTCCTAACCGCTTACCACAAAGCTGCATCGAAACGAGATTTTGCTTGGGATCTGACACGCATCCATGCCATAGTCAACGGCGCCGAACCGATCGATGTCGGGGTATGCGAACAGTTTCTCGAAGAACTGAGCCCGTATGGCCTTGAAAGAAAGGCAATTAAAATGGGCTACGGAATGGCCGAAGCCTGTGTCGGCGTATGCATTCAGGAACAGGACGAGTCTTTTAGAACCTATTATGTGCGAAGGGATTTTTTGCGGGTTGGAGATTCAGCGGTTTTTCTACCCGGTGATGGTCAGGGTGACACCTTGGCGCTGGCCGGAACGGGAACACCCATACAGGATTGCCGTGTAAGGATATGCGATGATCTGGACCACCCGCTGCCGGAAGGCACTGTAGGCCATATCCAGATCGCCGGAGACAATGTGACATCGGGATACTATAACAACGCGGAGGCCACAGAGAAGCTGTTCACATCCGACGGCTGGGCCCGAACAGGAGACTTGGGATTTCTGGTAGAGGGCCGACTGACCGTAACCGGAAGAACTAAAGATATCATTTTTATCAACGGGTCCAATTATTTCCCCCATGATATTGAGCGAATCGCGGAAGAGTGTGCGGATTTAAAAGTCAAAAGAATGGTCGCATGTGGAATCTACAATGAAAGGACAGGTACCGAGGAAGCAGCATTATTCGTACAGTTTAGGGACAAGCCCGAAGAATTTCTGACGGTTTCCGAACAGATACGCAGACATCTGAACCGCGTGTTGGGTCTACAGATCTCTGTTATCCTTCCGGTTCACAAGTTATACCAGACAACCAGCGGCAAGCTGCAAAGATACAAATATGCTGCGAAATACAAGGAAGGCACCTATCGTGAGATTGAATCTGAACTGGCCCGTCTGCAGCGGGATCAGGAGGTCGCAGCCGCTTTAACGAGAAGGAAACCGGATGGCGAAATTGAGCAAGCGTTGTTCCGGGTATGGAGCGACCTTCTGGGAAGAGAGCGCTTTGATCTCGAGGACAGCTTCTTTGAACTCGGAGGCACGTCTATGCTGGTTGTGCAATTGTTCGAGCGGATCGAGGAGCTTTATCCAGGCGTCATTACGCTGACCGATATTTTTGGTTCTCCCTCGGTAACCTTGCTGTCCCGGCTGATATCGGGCTCACACGAGCCTAAGCAGACCCGGTTTCATATGGAGACAGTGCACCTTTCTCCTCAATATTTCCAAGCGGCGGAGAACGGGGCGGAGAACCAGTACCGAATGAACTTATCAGGAACGGATCGAAATCGGTTGCGGTCATTATGTCTGAATCGTCGGGTCGCAGAAGAGGCGGTATATCTGGCTTTGCTGGCTAACACTCTGTATGAAATCTGCACAGAATCGAAAGTGGTTGTTCATACCATGATGGACGGACCCGGATGGGTCATTCCCTTTTGCGTCGATTTTGCCGCCATTGATACCATCGAGGAACTACTCGATTTAGCCAACGTGAAGAAAAATCCGGGGGAGGCCCTCCTGTACCATATCGGTGATATTGGCAAAGAGGTCGCCCGTCCGAAGGAAGGTCAGGCACTATGCTACCTGGGCAGAAAGGAATGGAGGCCACAGCAAGGCGGTCTGCCGGACCATTTCGATATGATGCTCGAGTGGGAAGAAGCTCCCGGTACAGCTGTGTTTACCTTTGGATACAACGCCGCAAGAATGAATGGACCCCGGATGCGCGAGCTGTTTCTGTCTTTTGCTGACGCATTGGAATCCCTGCTGAGCCTGGATATTATGGCCGCCGAAACGGCACCGCAATAATACGGAAGGGAGAGGACTAGCGATGAAGAAGAATTTGCTGTCTCGGATGGGGAAAGAAAGAAGCGCGCCGCCTGCAATTGAGGAACTGTCGGGACGGGATATAGCGATTATCGGAATGGCGGTGAAGGTGCCTGGAGCCGATACGCTGGATCAGTTTTGGAGCAATCTTTGCCGGGGCGAGGAATGGATCGGAGAAGCGCCGCCATCTAGGCTGGAGGCCGGAGGTCTCCGCCTGTCCCTAGATCCTCCACCGCGGGGAGGGTATTTGGCGGAAGTGGATACCTTTGACTCGCTGTTCTTCCGTGTTCCTCCTAAAGAAGCCGATTTAATGGACCCGTATCAAAGGCTGTTTCTCGAAACAGCATGGAGCGCAATTGAAGATGCGGGATACGGAGGAGACAGGCTGAAGGGCAGCCGAACCGGAGTTTATGTCGGCTCCGGGCATGAACACGAGTATAAACAAATGATTGCCACCACGAACCCTAATCTTCTCTCGGCGGCTGCGGCCGGCAACCTGCCGCCTATCATTGCCAGCCGAATATCTTACCTGCTGGATTTGACAGGCCCTAGTCTGGTCGTTGACACGGCTTGTTCCTCATCCCTTCTGGCCGTTCATCTCGCTTGCCAGTCTTTGGCACTGCGGGAGTGCGACATGGCCATTGCCGGAGGCATTCAATTAATGGTCAATCTGTCCGGTCACCAGCCCAAGATCGGAATCGAATCGTCTTCATCGACTGTGAAGGCATTTGATGAAGATGCGGACGGCACGGTCAGGGGAGAGGGAATGGGAGCGGTGTTACTTAAGCCTTTGTCCAGAGCCATCGCCGACAATGATCTTGTCTATGCAGTGATCAAGAGCAGCGTATCCAATCAGGATGGGAAGTCCATAGGCATTACAGCACCGAATATGGCGGCTCAGGAGCGACTGCTGATCAGCGCATGGGAAAGGGCCGGCATCGATCCGGTATCAATATCTTATATTGAAACCCATGGTACGGGGACCCCTATTGGTGATCCCATCGAGGTCCATGCCATTCAGAACGCTTTTCAAGCGTACACGGACAGGAGACAATTCTGCGCCATCGGTTCGCTGAAGCCCAACATCGGGCATTTGTATCATGCGGCGGGGATCGTTAGTCTGATCAAGTCGGCGCTGGCTCTGCACCGGGAGCAGATCCCGCCGTCCATCCATTTTGAAAGACCCAACTCCCGAATCAACTTTCAGCAATCACCTGTATATGTCAATGCTGACCTGGCCGAATGGAAGAGGAGTGAAGAAGTCCGAAGATGCGGCGTCAGTTCGTTCGGAATGAGCGGAACAAACTGTCACGTCATTCTGGAGGAAGCCCGGGAGAATACGCGGCACCGTCTGTTGCCGATTGATGAAGACCAGCCGGCGATCTTGACCCTGTCAGCCAAATCAGTGACATCACTGCGTTCATTGATTGAGAAATACCGTCTCTTCTTGATCACGGCCGATCCGGACTCTTTCAGGGACATCTGCTACACCACGAATATTGGGAGAGGGCATTATGAATACAGGCTGGCCGTTGTGGCGCGGGACCCGCAAGAGCTGAGAGAGAAACTGGCTGGACTAAGGTATGAGTCTTTCTCCTGTACGTGCGGCGAACTGGAGGTAGGCATCTGGTTCGGCGGGCCGGAAACGGAGAATAAACCGGATCCGGGTGAAAAGAAGGAATGTGACCTCGAACAACTCAAGGACGACTTCTGGCGGCAAGCAGCATACCACTATGCCAGCGGCGGCATGGTCGATTGGAATAATCTGCATGCTGGAAGGAGCAGAAGAGTCGTGTCGGCGCCGACCTATGCATTTGACAAACTCAGGCACTGGACAGCCTTTTCCGAAGCGAACACTTCAGGTAACGCTGTCGAAGGCAAGACGGAGAACAAGGAGGTTGTTCAGGGAATGACGGTCATCAGTCAAACGGATCACAACCATTCTGTTACGGAGGCGGTACGCGGAATTATCGCCGACATTTCCGGATACGGACATGAAAACATTAGAAGCGATATAAGCTTTATGGAAATGGGTCTGGATTCCATCATGCTGGTAAATGCAAGGCATGCCATAAAGGAGCGGTTCGGTATCGATATTCCGTTACGGCTTTTCTTCGAGGAACTATCTACGGTATCGGATGTGGGACGATATATAGCCGGACTGTCCCCGGAACTTCCGATGCCGGTAACCGAGCTGCGGGATGAAAAGGCGGTGCAGGAGACGGCTAGTGCGCTTGCGGTGGATGAGAATGAGAGCAGGGAATATCCAGTCGAACAGGATGCCGGGATGCTGGCGGGAATGGAGGGAATCATCCATAAGCAGCTGGACCTTATGGCCCGGCAGCTCCTCATGATGGAGAACCGTTCATCCACTAAGCCGAGTCCTATTCCGGCCCCGGTGCTTCATATCGCCGCGAAGAAGGCTGAAAGCGAAGCAGTCATCATCA
This sequence comes from Paenibacillus sp. P3E, assembly GCF_001909045.1. Lineage (NCBI taxonomy): Bacteria > Bacillati > Bacillota > Bacilli > Caryophanales > Paenibacillaceae > Paenibacillus > Paenibacillus sp. P3E. Next base: position 44,013 of record NZ_LVWH01000171.1, read on the forward strand.
ATCACCAGACGGAAAGACAACAGGAGCCGGCTATGCCGTTGTCTGCCCGTTCCCAGGACCGCTCATATGTGCCATACCAGAAGATTGAGACGTCGGTAAAGTCGGGTTTTACTTTGCCCCAGCAGCGGTTTATCGATGAATTTATCGTTAGATATACGGAGAAGACGAAGAAGTCACAGCTCCATACGCAGGCATATCGCGAGGTTGTCGCCAACAACCGGAACGTAGCCGGGTTTAGACCTTACTGGAAGGATATCGTATACCAGATTGTAGTGGATCGTGCCGAAGGCTCGTCCATCCGGGATATCGACGGTAACGAGTATATTGACCTGACGATGGGCTTTGGCGTGAATTTATTTGGGCATAATTCCTCCTTTATCAATGAAGCAGTGGACAGAGCCCTGGAGAAGGGAATGTGCATCGGACCGATTAATGACACAGCGGGTCAAGTGGCATCCGCTTTGCGCGATTTAACCGGTATGGACCGGGCCGCCTTCTTCAATTCAGGAACAGAAGCGGTTATGGTCGCCCTACGTCTGGCTCGTGCCGGAACGGGAAGGTCCAAAATCGCCATTTTCTCGGGCTCCTATCACGGCACCTTTGACGGTGTGCTGACGATGAGCTCCGGTACGGACGGTGCCGGAACACCGATTGCTCCGGGCATACCGGCCGGCATGATCGATGACGTTATCGTGCTGAACTATGACCATCCCGAATCGCTGCGCATCATCGAGAAGCGGGCGGGAGAACTGGCCGCGGTTCTGGTCGAACCGGTGCAGAGCCGAAAACCGGACGTGCAGCCTGCCGAGTTCCTGAAGCAACTCCGCGCCCTGACTGCCCGGCACGGAACCGCCCTTATCTTCGATGAAGTCATTACCGGCTTTCGAATCCATCCGGGAGGGGCACAGGCTTGGTTCGGCGTAGAAGCCGATATGGCGGTGTACGGCAAAATTATTGGCGGAGGGCTGCCGATCGGCATTGTCGCGGGCAAACCTCAATATTTGGACTGCATTGACGGCGGCATGTGGGCCTTCGGCAACGGTACATTTCCCCCGCATGAAGAGCGGAGGACCTTCGTGGCGGGAACCTTTTGCCAGCATCCTCTAACCATGAATGCTGCATTAGCAGTATTGCGGCGGCTGCAGGAGGATGGTCCCGCCCTGCAGGAGGAAGTGAACCGGAAGACGGCTGTACTGGTCGATACCCTTAACGTTTATTTTAAAGAAGAACAGCTGCCGCTTCACATTGCCCGTTTCGGCTCTTTATTCCGGTTTGTCCAAAAGACCGATTTGGAGCTGCTTTATTATTTGTTGATTGAAAAGGGCGTTTATATCTGGGAAGGCCGGAACTGCTTTCTGTCAACCGCACATACGATGGGGGACGTTGAGAGGATTATCGGTGCTGTCAAAGCCAGCATAGTAGAGCTGCGGAATGCAGGTTTTCTTCCGCCGTCACCCTCACCTGGAAGCGGACAGGAACATCCGGAGCAGTCCAAAGACTCCAAGGAGACCCAGATCTTGCCGCTTACGGAAGAACAACGGCAGCTTTGGTTCGTCTCGCGGATGAAGCCGGAGATATCGGCGGCCTACACGGAAACGGCCATTCTGAGACTGCGGGGAAACGTGAATGCGGGCCGGCTGCAGACTGCTATACATCAAGTGATTCGAAGACACGGCATGCTGAGAACGCGGTTCGCCGAAGACGGAAGCGTTCAATATACGGAACCTTTTGGAGACGTTCTTTCGCGCTACGCGCTCTATGAAGCCGATGTGGATGATAGGTCCGGTGAGCTTCCGACCCCCTTGCTGCCAGAGACGGCGGAAGCTTTCGATTTGTCAACGGACCCATTAATCCGGTTCGGACTGCTTCATGTCGGCAAGCAAGATCATCTGTTTGTTGTTCAGGCGCATCATATCGTGGCAGACGGATGGTCATTTATCCGGATTTTGGAGGAAATTTCCGGATACTACACGGAGCAGGACCGCTATCGGGTAGCGGAAGCTGTGCCGTTCTCTGCTTTCGCGGATTGGCAGCGCCGGATTTCTTCAGAGGAATCACTCCGTGCCCGGGAGTACTGGTCCGCCAAGCTGTCAGCTCCCGTTACGGATTTGATCTTTCCCGCATCGAACGGTCTGGGCAATACATCCGCGCGACTGGGAAGAAGAATCCGTAAGGTTATCGATTCGCAGTTGACCGCAGATCTGAAAGCATACTGCAGACAAAACGGAACTTCGTTGTACATGCTCATGCTCGCAACCTATAATGTCTTGTTATCCAGAATTTCGGGTCTTCAGGATATCACGATCGGCATTCCGACATCCGGCCAGCTCCAGATGGGCGCCGCGCATTTGGTCGGCCAGTGTGTTAATCTGCTTCCTTTTTCAAGCAAGCTTCCGAAATCAGCAAGCTTTGCCTCATACCTGTCCCTGATGAAGAAAGAGCTGCTTGAAATGTTGGATCATCAGCAGTGCTCATATGCAGATATCGTCAAAGAACTAGGCATAAAGGGGGCGGCGGTGTTTCTTCCGTCCATCCGCACGATTTTTAACTTTGACAAGCCTTCGGTATTTCAGTTCGGAGATCTGGAAGCGACGCTGGAGTCGGCTCCGGCGGATGCAGTCAAATACCCTGTAAGCCTGAATGTTCTGGATCTGGAACGGGAACTAGTTCTCGAATTGGACTATGAGAACGGTGTATGCGCCGATGAAGACGCAGATGCCTGGCTGATTACCTACTGCCGTCTGCTTGAAGACATTTTTGCCGATGACGGGAAAGAGCTCCGGCTGTATGGATTGCCTGATTCTACGGAAACAGAATGCGGAATACTGGAGCTTCCGCTGCCAGGGTTGCTCGACGAAACGTTCGACTTGGACGGAACCGGCTTCGTAGCGGACGGAACCGGCGTTCCCTGTCTGCCGGGGGTTCCGGGCCGACTATACTTGAGGGCAGACGGAGAAACCAGTGAAGGACATGCCACAGAAATAGCGGCGGTGCGCGGGGCAGAAGGACACATTCGCCTGCTTGGCCGTATGGAGCGGCTTGTCTGTGTAAGCGGCTTCCGCGTACATCTCGATCAGTTGGAGGCTCAACTGGAGCGGCTTCCGTGGTTTTCTGCCGTTGCGGTTGCGCTTGAGTCTGACGTCCATGGCGCTGTTCGGCTGGTTGCTTACTATGAAGCAGTCAGCGGGAATGAACCGGATGATCGCGAAAGACGAGAATACGCGGCTTCGGTGTTGCCGGATTCACTAATTCCGGCCAGCTGGGTAAAAGTCTCAGGACCTTTGCCCAAGAAATCCGGAGGTGTGGATTATGAATCGTTGTCCACTGTAAACGCCGAGCCGGTCAAATCTCCCGCCGTTCCCGTTACAGACATGGAGAAGCTGCTGCACCGATTGTGGCAGGATGTTTTAAAGCGCAGGTATATCGGTATAACCGATCATTTTTTTGAACTGGGTGGCAATTCGCTTGCCGCCACCATTATTGCCGCCAAGCTGCAGGCTGAGCTCGGCAATGTGATTCCATTAAGCCTGCTGTTCCAACATACGACGATCGCGGAATTGGCCGAAGTATTGGACAACAAACCGAAAACCGGAGCCGCGCAGATTCCAAAGGCGGAAATGGCAACATACTATCCGCAGTCCGCGGCACAGCGTTCCATATTCGCAGTTGAGCAGCTTGGCGGCGCCGGAACGGCGTACAATGTCACCGGCCTGATTACAGTCGACGGGGAGCTGGACCTCAATCGCTTGAAGCAGGCCGCCAATGAATTGATCCAAAGGCACGAAAGCCTGCGGACTTCCTTTCACCTAGAGGACAATGAACCTGTACAACAGATTCATGCAGAACTATCCATCGACATTGTCGTCCATACGCTGGTTCGTTCAGGGGACGTGGCGTCGATTTTGGACACTGTCAAGCCATTTGATCTGGAGTCTGCGCCTTTATTGCGGATAGAAGCGTGGCGAGGGGAGACAGGCGGCAGGCAATATCTGCTTCTGGACATGCATCATATGATTGCGGACGGGATATCGGCCAATATGATCTTTGATGAACTGATCCGGGTGTATTCCGGGGAAAGCCTGCCGGATATGAAGATTCATTTCAAGGATTACACCCAGTGGCAGCTTGGTAGAATCGGAGCCGGTTACATGCGGGAAGGGGAAAAATACTGGAGCCGACAGCTTCAAGGCGACATCCCCCGGCTTGATTGGACGACGGATTACCCTCGGCCCGCTGTCCGCAGTTTTGAAGGAGAACGCTATTCCTTCAGTCTTGCCCATGAATCACTGAAGAGCATCAGGGAATTCGCCTCGACTAACGGGATTACCATGTACAACTATTTGCTGGCCGCTTATTGTGTGCTGCTATCCAAATACGCCAATCAGGAGGACATCATGGTCGGAACGTCGGTATCCGGGCGGGTCCATCCCGATATTGAGCGCGTTCCCGGCATGTTCGTCCATACGATTCCTCTCCGGAATCGCGTATCCCCGGACAATGTATTCGCCGAGCTGGTTCAAGCGGTGCAGGCCGGCTCGATTCAAGCGTTCGAGCATCAGGAGTTCCCGCTGGAGCGGCTGCTTCCCCGACTGAACGATGACCGGGATATGAGCCGGAATCCGCTGTTTGATGTGATGTATGTATTTCAGCATGAAGCGCTTGAACCGCTGACCATGGCGGGCGGCAGCGCCGTCTTTACAGCGGCGGAATGCAAAAGCCGCACCGCCAAGTTCGATCTGACTCTGGAAGCGGTGGAGACGCCAGACGGAATGAGCCTACATTTGGAGTACTGCACGGCATTGTTCCATCCCGCCTCGATTGAAGCTATGGGCGGTCATTTGCTCACGATACTTGGTACGGTTGCCGCGAATCCATATATTCCGTTGTCCGAGATCGGACTGTTGTCTCCGGTGGAGAGGGAGCATCTCCAGCACGGATTCAATGACACAGCAGCCCAATATCCAGAGAACAAGCCGGTGTTCAGGCTGTTCGAGGAGCAGGCGCTGCGAACGCCGCTGGCCATCGCGATCTCGTGTGAAGGAGAGCATCTCACCTACGCCCGGCTGAACGCTGACGCGAACCGTCTGGCGTCCCTTTTGAAGAATAAGGAAATCGGACCGGATGCCGCGGTTGGACTTGTGATGCGCCGATCCCCGGAGTTGATCGCGGCGATACTCGGAATTTGGAAAGCCGGTGGTTGCTACGTACCGATCGATCCTTCCTACCCGAAAGAGCGGATCGCCTATATTCTGTCCGACAGCGGGGCGCAATGGGTGATCACGGATGGAGAATACGAAGAATTGACCGGATACAAAGGGGATATTATCAGGGCAACGGATGGCATTTCCGAAAGCAGTGGGCCGGTCGACAATCCGGAGCCCGCAGCCAGTGCGGACAATCTAGCCTATATCATTTACACTTCCGGTTCAACAGGCAAACCCAAAGGGGTGATGGTCGAGCACAGGGGTCTGACCCATTATATCTGGTGGGCCGATCAGATGTATGTGCGAGGCGAAGAACTCACTTTTTCTCTGTATTCCTCCATATCATTTGATCTGACAGTCACCTCGATGTTTACACCGCTGCTGTCCGGCAACCGGATAGTGATCTACCCGGAAAATGTGGAGACGGCGCTTGGGCGGATCATTGAGGACGGCGAGGCGGGGATCATCAAATTGACGCCTTCCCATTTGAAGCTGCTCCACTTATACAAGACGGAACGTTCTGGCCTGAGACGTTTTATTGTCGGCGGAGAAGCGTTGGAGACGACCGCTGCCGCGGAAATTGTGGGTCTCTTCGGCCCCGACACCGAAGTGTACAACGAATACGGACCTACGGAAACGGTAGTAGGCTGCATGATCAAACGGTATGAGCCAAGGGATGTGCGAAATCAAGTGCCGATCGGCTTGCCGATCGACAATATAAGGCTCTATATAGCCGACTCTTCGGGCAGACTTCAGGCCAAGCATCTTCCGGGTGAGCTATGCATCGCCGGAGCCGGTGTAGCCCGCGGGTATTTGAATAGTCCTGAGTTGACGAAGGAGAAATTTGTCGCCGGAATGTTTGGAGAGCCGCAGAGAGTGTACAGAACCGGCGATCTGGTCCGCTGGCTGCCCGAGGGCGGCATGGCGTATATGGGCAGATTGGATGAGCAGGTCAAGATCAGGGGCTATCGCATCGAAACCGGTGAAATCCAGAACCTTCTGCTGGGTCATCCTCACATCCGTGAGGCAGCGGTAGCTGCCAAAACGAGAGCAAGCGGTGAGAAACGCCTTTGCGCCTACTATACAGCGGAAGATGAGTTGGAGGCTGAAGGGCTGGATGCTTACCTTTCCGCGAAGATTCCTTCGTACATGCTTCCTGCAGAATACATCCGGATGGACCGGCTTCCACTGTCTGCAAATGGCAAGGTGGACTATAGGAAGCTGCCAGAATCAGCGCGCAAGCCAGGTGGTGGAAACGAACCCGCCTTCCAAGAACATTCCCTCGAAGCGGAGCTGATGGAAGTCTGGCGTGACATTCTCAGAGTCCCGGATGCCCATATCGACGAGGAGTTTATCAGGCTGGGCGGAGATTCGATCAAAGCCATACAGATTTCAGCACAATTGAAAAAAAGGGGCATTCGGCTGGAGGTCGGCGATATTCTGCGCGGACAGACCGTCCGGAGAATATCACGGCTTGCTGTCCGTCTGAGCGAAAGGACAGCGGCGCCAGCACAGCTTTCGCTGGAGGGGGAGGTTCCCCTGGCCCCGATTCAACAGTGGTTTTTCGACCAGCATTTCGCGGAGATGAATCACTGGAACCAGAGCTTGACACTGGCTGGAACCGTACGGTTTGACGGGCACAAGGTCAAGGAAACGCTAGCCCGGCTGGTGCGTTACCATGACGCGCTGAGAATGTCATACGTCCGAGCTTCCGGCGGCGGGATCAAGCAGCACTGCAATGGAGCGGAGCAGCAGGCCTTCGCCTACCGGTTCGTCGATGGAACCGATATGGGTGTGGAGGCAGCAGGCACGGCACGCGACCGGATGATTCTGGATATGCACCGGTCCATTAATCTGGAGAACGGGCCGCTAGTTCAGGCCGGGCTGTTCAGAAGTAAAGACGCAGATGAAGTGACCCTTGTGATCCATCACCTCGTGATCGACGCGGTTTCGTGGAGAATTCTGTTGGATGACTTTCACGACATCTACTCGGCGCTCCGGCAGGGAATCGAGCCGAAGCTGCCGGTGAAAACGGACTCTTACAAATTGTATACCAAAGCGCTGATTGATTATGCTTCAAGCGGGTTGCAGACCCGTGAATTGCAGTACTGGGAGAAGCAATCCCTTCTGCCCGCTTCGCTCATTCCCAAGGACACGGATGTCGGTAATGGTACGGTGCGGGATGCGGTTGCCCGCAGCCTGAATTTCACGGGAACGGCCACATCCGCACTGCTTGAAGTGGCAAAGGGACACTACCGTTCTGACACGGCCGTCCTGCTTCTAGCAGCACTGGGCCACACCTTGGGCAACCTGGGCATTATGGACGGAGCCTGGATTAATATGGAAGGTCACGGAAGAGAGCCGTTCGGCGGTCATCCCGATTATTCACGGACTGTGGGCTGGTTCACCTCTCATTATCCCGTGTATCTTGACACCGCCGCCGCAGGAGCTCCTGATCAGTATGCCGTGCTCCTGAACCATGCGCTGCGCGGGATTCCTCACAGGGGTGCGGGCTATAATGTGCTCAAATATTTACTGCAGGAGGAGCCCGGCGCAGGCAGGGAGGCACTGCGCATTCGTCCCGCCATCAGCTTTAATTATCTCGGGGAGATGAATGACGAAGCCTACCGCGATCTGTTCAGATTGGCCGAGCTTCCCTTGAATGGAACGGAAAGTCCGGATTCGGAACGGCCATTCTCCATCGCAGTCAACGCGCTTCTCACCGATAATCGGTTGACCGTTGAGGTGGAGTATAACAGATTCGAGTATGGTGAGGGGACGATACAGCGTTTCCTGCAAGGTTTTCTTTCCGGGATTGATAGGGTTATCTCATACAGTGGGCAGACCGGACTTATGGGGCCTGCGCCGGAGTACTGCGACCTCGTGCCTCCCGGGGAGCTTACTGCCTTAATGGCAGATTCCAGGGCCGATATTCAGAAGGTGTATCCGCTGTCCCCGATGCAGGAGAGCATGCTGTTTCATCACCTGCGCTACCCGGATTCGGAAGCTTACTTTGAGCAGTGCGTCATCCGCTTCAGGGGACCGATGAACCCAGAATTGCTCAAGCGCTGCTTCCAGACTGTGTCGGACCGGCATGACATCCTTCGCACGAGCTTTGCTGTTTGGCGTCTGGATCGTCCATTGCAGACGGTGGCGGAATCCTGGGATGTTCCTTTCCGTTACGAGGATTGGACGATAGCCGGAGAGAGGGGCGGAACGCGAGAACTGAACCTTTACTTAACGCAGGACAGGGACAAACGCTTTGATCTGCTGGGCGATATACCGCTGCGGGTCTCGCTGATCCGGACCGATGAGGAAGAATACTGCATAGTTTGGAGCTTCCATCATATTCTCCTCGACGGCTGGAGCGTCGGCATGATTATGCGGGAGCTGCTTAGTCTGTACTCTGCTCTGGACTCGGGAGATCAGCCACGAATGATTCATGCACCCGCATACGGCGAGTATATAAGATGGGTCGAGAGCAGAGACCGGACAGCCGCTGAGGGATACTGGAGGTCATATTTGTCAGGCTATAGGGGAGCCCCTCTGCTGCCGAGGGATATTGATGAAGGTGAAAGCTCCTATGATCATGGCGAGCTGACCCGTACTCTGGCCGATGATCTTCGGGATAGTCTGATTAAGCTGTCCGCGGAACGGAGTGTTACGCTGAATATTCTGATTCAGGCCGCCTGGGGAACGGTGCTGCACAAGCTGAACGATACCGATGACGTGGTGTTCGGCGCGGTTGTATCCGGGAGAAGTCCAGAAGTGAAGGATATCGACGAAATGATGGGGCTATTCATCAACACGGTCCCCGTACGGGTAAAGGCCGGTGCTCAGACCTTTCTCGAACTGGCGCTGGGCCTTCAAAGAGATATGCTGGACAGGGAGCCCAATTCGTATCTTCCTCTGTCGGCTATCCAGAATGCGGGAGGGGGCGTCAGTCTCGATCATGTGCTTGTCTTTGAGAATTACCCGCTGCAGCTCGATCTTCCCCGGGGGCTGGAAATGGCGGGATACGAATGGTTTGAACACACCAACTATGATTTTAACGTCATTGTAGAGCCGCAGGAGGACATTCTGATTCGTTTTGTCTACAACCGGACGGTTTTTGATGAACTGGAACTGGAGGATGTGCTTGCCTGCTTCATCGCCGTTCTTTGCCGGATCGCCGATAATCCCGAAATTCCGCTGAGTGAGATTGCGCTTGAAGAAGCTACCGATGGGATGGAAAAAACTGGAACCGCCATTGAATTTCATTTTTGAGCCATGTGCCAAGGGGGAGAAGAACGAATGAAGACGGACGACGTTATTCCGGAGGGCGGTCCCTCCGTTCAGGAGATGAGAAGACAAAAGAAGCATTGGGTCAAAAAAATGCTGGAGCTGAAAGAAGAAGAGACGCTGCTTACGCTCTCTTCCTCACATCCAGCTGAAGGCCCTGTTGTCTATCAGGCCGCTTTCGAAGTACCTGAGGATCTGGATGAGCGTCTGCAGAAGATGAGCAGAGCGTCGGCAGAAGCGCTGTACCTGATAATGCTGTCCGCATTTAAATGCATGGTGTACAAGCATACGGGCAGCGAATCGATTACGGTAGCCTGTCCACAGCGCAAGCTTCCAGCTCAACAGGCTGTGGCTTCAAGCGGTTCTTCCTGGATCCCTCTTATTGATCAGCCGCCGGGGGATCGGTCTTTCCGGGAATGGCTCTACGAGGTCAAAGCCACCTATGAAGCGGCATACAGCAATGGGAATTATCCCATTGAGAAGGTTGTACAGGATATGAAGGTGATTCATGACCGGGATTATTCTTTTTTGAAACACCTCCGTTTTGCGATGAAGGAGCTTCACGGTGAGTCGAACCCGGAGGAACACACTAGCGGTCTGTTCGTTGAATTCAGCCGTGAAAAGGGTGTTATTCAAGGCATCATTGCCGGATCAAGCCGATTCTTCTCCAGACAGGCGGTGGAAAGCTTCGCCAGACAGTATATCCACATGCTCGGCGAGCTGACCGCTCTTCCCAACTGTCCAGTGAAGGAGAGCGGTTGGCTGTCTGGCGATGAACGCCACAGGCTGCTGACCGAGTATGCCTCCGGCGCAAGTCTTCCTGGTGTATCAAATATTATGGAGCTGTTCGAGGAACAGCTCCTTCGCACACCGGAAGCAATCGCAGTTATTACCCCTGAGCAGACCATGAGCTACCTTGAACTGAATGAAGTGGTCAATCGGTGGGCCAAGGCTCTGGTCAAGAGCGGAACAAAGCCCGGACAGGTCATCGCGCTGTATCTGGAGCGTAGCGTGGAGGCGGCGGTTGCGGTGCTGGCCGTATTGAATGCGGGCGGATGTGTTCTGCCGATTGATATCCAGACCCCGGACGACCGCATCCGTTTCATGCTGGAGGACGCCTCTGTAAGCCAACTGATTACGCATTCGCGATATATAGAGAAGCCCGTCTTCGCCGGCGTGGAAAGGGTGCTCGAATGCGAATCCCTGAATGCCGAAAAGGAAAGCGGGGCAAACCTTGGCAGGGCAATCAGTGGAACGGCGGCATATATCATCTATACTTCCGGTACGACCGGAAAACCCAAAGGCGTGGTTGTCCGGCATGTGGGATTGGCGAACTCCATCTCCTGGAGAAGGAACGAATACCGCCTGAATTCTCAGGACCGGACGATCCAACTCTTCTCCTATTCATTTGACGGCTTCATGACCGGTTTCTTCACTCCGCTTGTCTCGGGAGCCAGCCTGTTCCTGCCGACCGAAAGTCAGGTGAAAGATCCGCTTCGCCTGAAGCAGCTGATCCATGTCCATCGGATCACGCATTTTATATGCGTTCCCGCCCTGTACCAGCTGCTGCTGGAGCAGATGAACACGGAAGACGGAGCCTCCCTTCGGATTATTACATTGGCTGGAGAGCGGTTGGCACCATCCTTGATCGGGGAAAGCCGGAGAAGGCTTCCCGGGGTCGAAATCGTGAACGAATACGGTCCTACCGAAGCCAGTATAGTCGCCGTTTTCAAAAGAAATGTAGGAGAATATGCGGAAATTGCAATCGGCCGTCCGATTGCCAATATGAACGCCTATATTCTCGATGAGCGGCTTGAGCCGGTGCCGACCGGCATCACCGGTGAGCTCTGTTTGTCTGGTCACGGTCTGGCAGTTGGCTACCTTAACCGTCCGGAATTAACCGCGGAGGCGTTTATTCCCCATCCGTTCATCCCTGGAGAACGGATGTATAGAACGGGAGACTTGGCAAAATGGACGGAGGACGGTGAAATCTGCTGTCTGGGCCGGAAGGATACCCAGGTCAAGCTGAGAGGGTACCGGATCGAGCTTTCAGAGATCGAGCAGCGCCTTATGGCTTATCCGGGGATTCAGGCGGCAGCCGTTCTGTGCATAGAAGAAGATGGCATTCCGTCCCGGCTTGCCGCCTATCTTCAATGTGAAGTGGTGCATGCAAAGGAAATAAGGGCTTACATGGCCGATGAGCTGCCGCACTACATGCAGCTTGCCCGTTACTACCGGGTCGACCGGATGCCTCTATCCGAGAACGGGAAGACGGACAAGAAAGCGCTCCTTTCGCTTGAGGAACCTGCCGATCTCGATGTGGAATTCAGTGAACCGGCAAATGAAATTGAGCAGCAATTGTGCGAAATCTTCTCGGACGTCCTGCAGATCAAACGGGTGTCTGCCGAAGAAAGTTTCTTTGACGTCGGGGGGCACTCGCTGAAAGCGACGATGCTGATGTCCAGAATCCAAAAAGTGTTTGGTGTGAATATCGGTATCGATGACATCTTCGAGAAACAGACCGTCAGGGCGTTGGCGGCAGCGATCGTTGAGAAAGGGTCGAAGTCTTATCACGCAGTGACTCCGGCGGAACCGGCAGCCTGGTATCCGTTGTCTTCCGCGCAAAAACGAATGTATGCCTTGTTTTGCCATGATCCGCATTCGACCGCATACAATATGCCGGAGGCGCTGATAATCGACGGGGACCTGGATAGAGAAAGACTTGAACTTGCGATTAATATGCTGACGGCCCGGCATGAGATTCTTCGAACGTCTTTTGAGATGGTGAACGGCGAGCCGGTTCAGGTGGTGCATACCGACAGTTCCTTTACCCTGGACTATACCGAAGAACCTCCCACAAATACGGAGGAGACAATCCGAAATTTCGTGCGCCCCTTCGACCTTGGAGCACGTCCACTGTTTCGCATCGGCGCTGCGCGGATGGAGGAGCGGAAACACCTCCTCTTGATCGATATTCATCATATCGTTGCCGATGGGGCCTCCGTGGGAATCTTCATCAACGAGCTTGCGGCACTATACAACGGTGACAAGCTTGCTGAAATATCGTTACATTATAAGGATTTCTCGGTATCGCAGCAGGGAAGAAGAGATCATAACGAATTTCAGGCGCAGGAGCAATACTGGCTGAAGCAGTTTGAGAATGGGGTTCCTGTATTGGATTTGCCGTATGATCTTCCTAGGCCGAGGTTTAAGAATTTTGAAGGGGCACGGATTCCCTTTACTGTCGATGCTGCCACTACGGCTTCTTTGAAGAAGCTGGCCGCCGTACATGGCGTTACTTTGTTTATGCTGTTGTTGTCAGCTTACAGTCTCATGCTATCCAAAATATCGGGTCAGGAGGAACTGGTTGTCGGCTCGCCGGTTTCGGGCCGCATGCAGGCGGAGCTGGAAGAGACGATGGGTATGTTCGTTAATGTCGTACCGCTTAAAAACACAGTGTCACCACAGCTCGATTTCACCCAGCTTCTGGCACAGGTCAAGAAGAGTGCGCTTGGAGCCTTCGAGAACCAGGCCTTTCAATACGAAGAGCTTGCGAGCAAGCTGGATTACAGCCGGGATACCGGCCGAAATCCTCTGTTTGACGTCATGTTCGTGCTGCAGAACATGCCGGAGAACCGCTTTGACTTCCGGGGACTTCATTTCACACACTGCGGGTTTGAGCAGACCATTTCGAAATTTGATCTTACCCTCGCCGGCTTTGAAGGAGGCGACGGGGTGCTGTATTTCGACTTGGAGTATAGCACCAGTCTGTTCCGGAAAGAGACGGCAGAGCGATTCGTTGCTTATTTCATGCATATAATACAATCCGTCATTGAAGAACCCGGGAAGCGGCTGGATTCCATTACCCTGCTGCCTGCGGAAGAGCTGCATCGGCAAATCGCCGGCTTCCACGCTTCCACAGGAATGGATGTGCCGAAGCTTACCCTGCCCGAGCAGTTTGCGGAACAGGTGAAACTGCATTCAAACCGGGAAGCCCTGCGGTTCGGGGAAGCACACCTGACCTATGGGGAGCTAGATGCCTTATCCGGTCGCTGGGCAGCGTGGCTGGAACATAACGGCATCGGCTTTGATGATGTCGTGGCCATCAAGCTGGAACGGTCTTTCGAAATGATCATCTGTTTCCTCGCCGTATTGAAGGCGGGAGCGGTTTATCTTCCAGTAGATCCATCCTTTCCGGTGGAACGAATTCAGTACATGCTTCAGGACAGCGGAGCGGCCTTGCTGATCACGGACGATTCCGAGGAGCGGAACATCGGTTTCATGGGAAGAACCGTCTTAACAGGTGCGGTGGAACTTCCAGAGGAAGGCGGAAATGTTCCAGCGCGCAAGCCGCAACTAGAAGATCGGGCTTATATCATATATACCTCCGGTACGACCGGAAGACCTAAAGGTGTAGCATTGGAACACGCGGGAGTGGCCAATCTGCCGGAAGTATTCCGCACTAAGCTTGGGATTGGACCGAAAGACCGGATTCTGCAGTTTGCTCCCTGCTCTTTCGACGCCTCCGTATGGGAATTCGCGATGGCGCTTACGTCAGGCGGCGCACTGTGCCTGGCAACGAAGGATACCATAGGCGATCCGGAATGGTTCGAGCGCTACGCGAACCAGATGGAGATCACGATCGCGACGTTCCCGCCTTCTTACATGGAACGGTTGCAGCCCGATAAACTTCAGAGTCTGCGGCTTGTCATTACGGCGGGGTCCGAGCCTTCGGCCACCATGCTCGGGGAGTGGGGTCGACATATGCAGTGCATCAATGCATACGGCCCAACGGAAGCGTCCGTATGCGCTGCGATGTGGGAATATGATGAATTGATCCTCCCGCATAAATTACCGATCGGGTTCCCTATTTCAAACAGCAGGATCTGCATAGTGGATGCCGGGTTAAATCCGCTTCCGGTCGGTGTAACCGGCGAGCTTTGCATTGCAGGGGTTGGTCTGGCTAGAGAATATCTTAATCAGCCGGAGATGACCGCCCGGCAGTTCGTCTCCTCCAATATACCGGGATTCGAGAGAATGTACCGGACCGGGGATCTGGCGAAGCGACTTCCCGACGGCAGTCTGGTCTATCAAGGCAGAATGGACAGCCAGCTGAAAATCAGAGGCTACCGGGTGGAACCGGGCGAGGTCGAAGCTCGTCTGCATCAGCTGAATGGTGTAAAAAGCGCATCAGTTCTGTTAAAGCGGCAACCGGAAGGTCACGGAACTCTGATTGCCTATTACAGCGGGGAGACAGCGCCGCAGCCGAGGGAGATGAAACGCATGCTGTCGGAAATGCTTCCCGACTACATGATCCCTTCTGTGTTCATGAAGCTGGAAGCTCTGCCTTTGACAACGCATGGCAAAGTGGATGCAGCGGCGCTGAACAAACTGCCGCAATCCGTGGAGACCGGCAGCGGCTTCCGCCACCCGGTGAGCGAGCTGGAAGCGCTTGTGATCGAGGTGTTCGAGGAAGTGCTTGAGAATAAGGGCATCGGGGTGGAGAATTCTTTCAATGAACTTGGGGGAGATTCCATCTCGGCCATGAAGGCCGTGTTTCTTCTTAAGAGAAAAGGATTCTCCGTGGATGTCAGGGATCTGCTCGTCCGGCAATCGGCTGCTGCCCTAGGCGAATTGCTGCTTCAACGCTCCAGTCAGGGAAAGGCAATCACTGAACCACAACCGGAGCCAAGAGACTTGAAAGAGAAAATACAGGCGGAATCCGGAGAGACAAAGGAGTTGTCCGACCTGCTTCACCATCTTGCTGTGCAGCAGCAAGCCTACGCACGTGATTTGGGCGAAAACCCGTTAATCGGGAAAATTCCAGTTACCGCCATTCAGTCCATGCATCTGGGGCGTTCCGAGAATGTCGGAGCCGTAATTCCTGTTTCTACGGAAAGAAGCAGGGAAGACATCGCGACTGCGGTGTTGAACCTTGTCCGTGAGCAGGAAATGCTTAGATGCTTTCTTTCAGGGGAGGGGGACGGAACCTGGAGCCTCCATGAACGGCCAAACCTTCTTTCGCTGCCTTATCTCCGACTGGACGGTCCTGCTGCAGAAGAGAAGATGAAGCAGATGATCCGGGAAGTGTATAACGGACGCTTTGATTATGACATTCCAGGCAGCTTATTATATCGGATGGTACTGATCGAGAATGGAGTTTCTGGAGAGAGGGTCCTGGTGTATGCGTCCCATCATTCGCTGTCGGACGGACTGAGCTGCAGCCTGATCGCGGAAACCCTGAGTCTTTCGGACGCTTCTTCTCCGTTCAGCGAGGGCGGAAATCCGGGCATGGGATACCGCGATTATGTCCGTCTCCTGGACGAGGGACCACAAGGAATCAGTCTAGAAGAGCTGGAGAACCGGTTCGAGCTGCCGGCATTCCGTCATTACCTCTTCGAGCTGGAGAGCAAGGTGAATACTTTCCCAAGAAGCCATCCGACCGTCATCGAGCTGGAAATCCCTCTGGCGGGCGACCTTCCCGAAGAAGGATGGCATACGGTGCTTGAAGTGCTGGCTACGTTTGGACGGGACTTCCTTCAGATGGAGCAGTTGTCCGTTCAATTGGTCAGCGGCGGCAGAAGGTACGGTGGCCATACCTTTTATCATCTTGCCGGAAACTTTATCGATTATGTCCCCGTGGTCCTGAACGCCGGCGAACCGGCCGAAATCATCCTGAGTCGGATCAGGGATCTGACGCAAGCCGCTGCGGCGCACCATATCAACTTCGCAGCTCTGGATATGGACTCGACCGGCAAGGCGGTCCTGCTGAATTATTTTGGCGCCATGCAGGAAGAAGCAACTACCAGTTGGAGTCCAGATGATGTTTCGTCCTACGAGGAGACTGCAGCACATTATGGCATTTGTTTTTATGTCAGACATATGGGACCTTCTCTCAGGGTAGATATCGCACTTCCGTTTGAGGCGGACGCGGAGAAGCTGAAGAAGAAGCTCTCCGGCGATTCCGTACGCGGAATCCTGTAGTAGACGGAGCAGCGATTGATCAAGGCCCTCGGGCGCTGGCACAAATCTGCGTCCGAGGGCCTTGAAGTATTTTTTAATGAAAGGTCGTGGCCTCATGGGAAAAGTCGCAGTGTTCAGTTATCCGTATTTCGGGCATGTCAATCCGACGGTGACCCTGGTGAAAGAGCTCGTGGACAGAGGGGAGCAGGTCTATTACTATACGGCCGATCCCTATATGAAATTCATCCGTATGGAAGGCGTCGTCTGCCGCAGCTACGGTGATGTAATCGGATTGCTTGATGAGGAGATTCCGATCCGTTCCACGGACCCCATAGAAATCCTGAAGCTACTGGTTCCGCACAAGCTGGACAAATACCAACGGATGACGAACCTACTGATTGAACGTGTCATGGAAGACGACCCCGACTATATTATCCGGGATTGTGAGTCCTACTGGGGGAAGATGATCGGCGTCATGCTGGACGTTCCCGTGATCTGCTACATTACGACGATTGCCTTAAATGAAGCAATTATGGACCAGCATACCGAGTTTTTTGTCCGGAACGTGCTCGGCAACCCGGCGGGACAAGTCGCTCTGCAGGTTGAAGGAACACGGTTCAGCGAAGTTCTGAATGCTTGCGCCCGTGAGCTTTCCCGTCCTTACTCGGTGGAATACAAAGCGATTGACGCCTTTTCGGGAGCTGATGAGTTCAATCTTGTCTTTACCTCCCGAGAATTTCAGCCATACGCAAATACATTCGGTCCCGATTATCTGTTTCTGGGACCATCCATCCGCAAAGAAGAGGAAGACGGGGACAACTTCCATGAACTAACGTCTTCCGGGACTCTGGTCTACATATCCATGGGAACCGTGTACAATGACTGCCTGCCTTTCTACACCAAATGTATCGATGCGTTCAGGGATAACGGGTGGCGGGTTGTAATGTCCACCGGGCAGCGGATTAACACGGCAGATCTGGGTGCTCTTCCCGGCAACTTTACCGTCAGATCCCATATGCCTCAGATCCGCCTGTTGCAAATGGCTGATGTGTTTATCACTCATGGCGGCCATAACAGCATAAACGAAGCGTTGTACCATCATGTGCCGATGGTGATGTTTCCTCAAGCGGCGGATCAATTTGCCGTTTCAGGCCGCGTTGAGGAGATCGGAGCGGGAGTGGCGAGAAGTAGCCGGGACTGTACCCCGGAAGATATTGCTGACATGACGCGGAAAGTTCTCGACGATCCGCGTTATCGCAAATCGTGTCAGGAGGCCGGGCAGGCGATACGGAATTCCGGAGGGGCGAAACTTGCGGTGGACGGTATCTTCGCCTTTTTGAACGGACAAGTACTTCAGAGCGCGGGTTGTCCATAAAGCTTGTAATCAAACAAACGGACGGAGGATCGGAATCATGGCTAAAGTGATGATATTCAGCCTTCCCTTTTTCAGTCACGTAAAGCCGACATTGCCTCTGGTGGCGGAACTTCTGGCAAGGGGAGAAGAAGTGATTTACTATTCCGACGAGGCCTACAGGGAGCTTCTGCAGGAATACGATGTTACGTTTCGAAGCTACGGCGATATGCAGGGATTATTCACCGACAATGACCCGAGAATCTATCTGAGTAATCCGCGAATGATGCTTGAATATCTCGTACCGGGAGTCATCGGCAAAAGTAAAAGCGTGATGAATGCCATTCTGCATGAAGTCATAGCCGATTCACCAGACTATATTTTGCGGGATTGCGACGCCTTCTGGGGAAAACAAATCGGGGAATTGCTGGCACTGCCGGTTGCCTGCTATATTCTTACTTTCGCGATCAACCACAAGCTACTCGAACGGGATCCGGATTTCCTGATTCACAATGTTTTTAAGATAAAAGAAAAAGATTACAAGGAGAAGGTGTCAGTCAGCGAACTGGACCGGGCTGCCAAGGAAATCGCGCAGAGGCACCACATTCACGGCTTCGGCCTGATCGACGCGTTCAGCGGCAATGAAGAGTTGAATCTGGTGTACACGTCCAAAGCATTTCAGCCGCATGCCGACGCTTTCGATGAACGATTTGTCTTCCTGGGCCCGCAGTTTCCGGGAGCAGCTCCGGAATCCCTCCTTCGGAAAGAGCGGAAGAAAGAGGGGGGACTACCTCTCATTTATATTTCCTTCGGCTCGATCTATACAGACCGGCCTGAATTTTACCGGAAATGCATGGAGGCATTCAAGCACAGCGAAGCGAAGATCGTCATGTCCGTGGGACGGAACATGGATCTCTCTTTATTGGGTGAGCCGCCGGAAAACATGAAAATTCGAAGCTTTGTTCCCCAAATGGAAATACTCCGGGAAGCGGATGTGTTTATTTCGCATGCTGGCTATAACAGTGTCTGTGAAGCTTTGGTGTTCGGAGTTCCCATGGTGCTGCTGCCCCAGGGCGCGGATCAGTTCGCCATCGCCGCCCGGCTGGAGGAATTGGGGGCAGGGGTATATGTCCGGAATATGGAGATCACTGCCTCCCAGCTCAAAGAAATCACCTTCGAAACGATGAATAAAGAGCGTATTCAACATCAGGCGAGTACTCTGGGACAAAGCTTTTTCGGCGGCGGAGGGATCGCCAGTGGTATTGAGACACTGCTTGCATATGTCTCGGCTTTAAGCGTCTGAAATCCATCTTGCTGATTAGAGCTGCCGATAGCTTCATCAATCAGATCGAAATGTTTATTTTCATTTTAGTTTTTGTGCAACCAACGAGGCTCTAAGAACATGTGCCTAATGGAACCCGCGCTGGGCGCGGGTTTTTGGCTTAAGCTGCAATAGTACCTACCGGGGACTTGGGTGTAAGCATACGGTTCACGCAAGTTCGGCGAATTCATTCATTGATAAATTCTTTGCCCGTTGGTCAGCACATGGAGGGCAGCTTTTGTAATTTTTTGCTTACTGTAATAATACTTGAGTTGATTAGGTTATTAATTGGTTTGCCTCTTACTTATTC
>NZ_LVWH01000172.1:0-62657 GCF_001909045.1 Paenibacillus sp. P3E
TGAAGACGACGAGGTAGATAGGTTGGAGGTGGAAGTGCAGCAATGCATGGAGCTGACCAATACTAATCGGTCGAGGGCTTATCCAAATGATAAAACGCAGATTCGTTTCGGATTCAGTTTTCAGGAATGAAGGTTCCTGAAGCATTTACGCTGTAAATGCCCGTTTGGTGGCGATAGCGGAGGGGTTCCACGCGTACCCATCCCGAACACGACCGTTAAGCCCTCCAGCGCCGATGGTACTTGGACCGAAGGGTCCTGGGAGAGTAGGACGCCGCCAAGCACATGAAGCCATTGTTGAGTCATCGACAATGGCTTCTTTGTTGTTTTATCCATATAAGATGTTGTGGTTTAAGTACAAAAAAATAAATAAAACGCTTTCAATTGAGTGACATTTTTGTTACCGACGAACTTTCTGTTCCAAGTATAATAGAAAAGTGCAAATATTAAGCACTTCCTTAATACGAATGGACTACTGATAAATCCTAGCATTTAATTTTCTTATGTCTTTAGATGCATGGCAGTGGTAAGGAGGATTTAGGTATGAAGCGAACCCGACCATTATGGATAGTATTCATTCTTTGTATAGTTGGTGTAATGCTGGTTGGTTGTGGAACAAAAGAGCCGGCCTGGGACACCTTTGAAGGGGCTCTTAACGAAAAGGGTTTTCCTGTTCCTAAGGAAGCTAATTCTACGGACCGGACAACTAGTAATGTAGCTATGGATTATGTCCGGTATTCTATGCCTGATCTTAAGGAGAAGGAAGGTGTACCGGAACCTTACCGAAAGGCCATAGAAGCTTGGGGATGGGAAGAGCAAAAGGAAGAGGATTCGACAAATTCCCGGGTTTATCAGAAGGATGGAGTGATTGTACACTTAACCGTGCATAATGGTTATTTCATTGTCATGATTCCGAAGGAGAAGAAGGCCTCAATTAAAGGACTAAAGACAAAGTAAATAACCGCCATCCTGCTATGGATGGCGGTTATTTTTGCTGAGAATGTAGTGGCCTTTGCCGTATGTATATATAAATGTTATTTCTATTGCGAATAATAGGAGGCATCGGCTGGGGTAAACTTCAACATACCGTCTTTTTGTTCGCGGTGTAAGCGGAATAGTATATACAACCGGGGTAAGAGTACCCATAGATGAAATACTGCCAAAGACACAGTGAAGGCTAAAGGCGCCCAGACGATAAAGAGTGCGGTGATGGAAAGGCCGATCCAGAAGTTATGAAGTTGTACTTTGCGAAAAATACCGTAGTTGATGTATTGGTCGGGCATATATCCGGGCCATGGCAGGCGGAGTGACATTTTCCACCGCTTAGCAATGGGATGTCCAGAAATTAGCAGAACAGAACGTGAGATTACATACTGAATCCACAGAACGACGGGTGCGGCTATGATCATAAACAGGATGCTCCACCAAGAGAGGAAAATGGTCTCAAATACCACACAGATTATGGGGAGCGCCATATAGACACGCAGCCAAGCGGCAGAAGTATTGATTTTTTTGATTAGTTTGTACTGGTAGAATGTAGCCGAGCCTTTGTTGTTTGCTTCCATAAGAAAGCGCTGACCTCCTCACAAGTCCTTATGATACTAATATCGGCGGGTGAAGACGTTTTATTAAACTCACTTAGGCATAATCACCGTTTGGGCGGCTGATGAATACATATATTTTAAGCCAATGCAGGATAGGAAAAATCTATGAAAAGGTTTAAAATGATAGAAAGTGTATCATACTGTTCTTAAAAGAGTCAAGGTGGGATGGTAATGGAACAGCAAACCGAGCAAGCCTGCATCATCTGCGGGCAGATGAAAGAAGAAGGAATCGTGATTGTCTCGCATTTCATTTGCGAGGATTGTGAGGCTGAGATGGTACGTACCGAGGCTGAAGACGCCAAATACCGCTTTTTCGTAGGACGGATGAAGAAGATCGATCTGCAAAAGAATGCGTGAACAAAGTATGTGGTAGGCTTGGATGAATAGTAGAGAATTAGATAATAGACCGAATTAATACCTGCACCATTAAGAATTACCAATCTAACGGCTTCACCTGATCTTTTGGCGGGAGGAGCTGTTTTGTTATGTGATTAAGCTTTTTGGTCGAAATATAGGCGTATGGGCATATTTGCGTTAAAATAGAAGGTAACCCCCAGGGAAGGAAGAAAAGATGGACAGACTAGAGCCTGGCAGGGCACCTGTATATGAAATGCTGGAACAATATAGAGTAAAGGGTAATATCTCTTATCATGTACCTGGACATAAGAACGGAGATGCCTATCGAGGGCAAGAAAGTGCCGGTTTCTTAAGAGAGGTGATGAGGTACGATGTAACTGAGATTACCGGAACCGATGATCTTCATCATCCCGAAGGAGTAATTCAGGAAGCGCAGGAACTGGCGGCAGATTGTTTTGGGGCCGAGGAGAGCTTTTTTCTGGTTGGGGGCAGTACTGCCGGTAATTTGGCGTTGATCCTTACGGTGTGCCCTGAGCCTGGAATGACACTTATCCTTCAGCGGAATGTTCACAAGTCGGTTATCCATGGTTTGATGCTGGCTGGGGTTCGTGCTGTTTTTGTGGAGCCACAGATGGATTGGCACAGCGGCCTTATGGTTGCTCCTGCGGTTCAGTCGATTCAGAATGCCCTTGCAGCCTACCCTGAGGCCGCTGCCGTCCTGGTTACCATGCCAAATTACTATGGCATGGGCAGTGATCTTGCGCCCCTCGCACAGGCCTGCCACGACAGCGGTGTTCCGCTGTTGGTGGATGAGGCACACGGGGCGCATTACGGACAGCACCCTGCGCTGCCAGCGGGGGCGCTGGTGTGTGGCGCGGACGGTGTGGTGCAGTCCACGCACAAGATGCTGTCGGCGCTGACCATGGGCGCCATGCTGCATGTGCAAGGGCCATGGCTCGACCGCGCGCTGCTGCGGCAGCGGCTCGCCATGGTTCAGAGCTCCAGCCCATCATACCCCGTGATGGCTTCGCTCGATCTGGCCCGCCGGCTGGTGCATAGCCAGCGGGCCGGGGCCTTCACGGCGGGACTCGCCGCCGTGGATGTACTGCGGCGCGGCCTGGCTTCGCTGCCGCGCTACGGGCTGCTGCAGCCGGCAGAGCCGCTGCAGCCCGGCTGCGGCGCCGCGGGTACTGGCGCCGCAGCTGATATGCCGCCGCAGAGCGTGGCGGCATACAGCACCCAGGACCCCTTCAAGGCGGTCATATATGACGCCGCCGGGGTCCTGGGGGGCTTCGAGCTGCAGCGCAGGCTCGAAGAGAAGGGTATCGTGCCGGAGATGAGTGACGACCGGCACGTGGTGCTTGCCTTCAGCCTTGGCTCGAAGGCGGAGGATACAGGGCTGCTGCTGGCTGCGTTGCGGGAGATAGCCGAGGAGACAGCAGATGTGACGGTAAACCTGCATGAAGATACAACTAGGCAGGGATTTTCAACGGAATGCCTGCCTGCCCAGTCAGCAGCTGGGGTGGTTCCTGATTCCGCAAAAAATTCCACGTGGAACAATTTTACGAATGATATAATTTCCAGCCCTGTGTTATTTTCGATGAAACCAGTGAATCCATTGGAAACCGAAAGTATAGGGCTTGAATATAGTACGGGTAGAATGTCAGCGGAAATGGTGATACCCTATCCCCCTGGGATTCCACTTCTATATCCAGGAGAAGAGATAAGCGAAGATATCTGCAACCGGTTAATCGGCCTCAGCCAGGGGGGAGCCAAATTCCAGGCCTGTGCGGATCCGGCTTTACAACAAATTCTGGTTTACAACATTAAGAAGGGCGGAGACGCATAAGTGGTACAAGAAGGTTTCTTTATTACTCTGGAGGGAGGCGATGGCTCTGGAAAAACAACAGTTCTCGGCAGAGTAGCGGCCTATCTGCAGAATCATTCCATGCCTTACCTGATTACCCGCGAACCCGGCGGCATTGAAATTGCTGAGAAAATCCGTTCCATAATTCTCGATCCGGCGCATACTGCGATGGATGCACGTACGGAAGCGCTGCTATATGCAGCATCCCGAAGCCAGCATTTGGCGGAAGTGGTCGAGCCGGCGCTTAAAGAAGGACTTACCGTGCTATGTGACCGTTTTGTTGACAGCAGTCTGGTTTATCAGGGCTATGCCAGAGGATTGGGTATCGAAGAGGTAAGGAAAATTAATCAATTTGCGACCAGCGGACGTACCCCGGATCTCACGTTTTATCTTGATGTGGACCCGGAAGTAGGGTTGTCACGGATTGCTGCCAATGAGGAACGGGAAGTGAACCGTCTCGACTTGGAGAGTTTGGCTTTTCATCAAAGGGTTAGGGATGGATATTGCCAAGTCATAAAGTCTGATCCTGAGCGGATCGTGGTGCTTGATGCCAACCGTCCCATTCACATGGTGGAGCAAGATATTGTCCGTATACTGAAAGAACGAATATTAAAGGATTTTTAGGACGTTTTGTCTAATTAAAGGAAGTGTACCAAACTAAGCGTATGCTATCGAAGCTGGTATTCGTACGAAGTTAATGTATGAAGCCAAGCTCACAAAACTTTTAGGAGGGATAGCGAAGATGAATCTGATCATTGCAATTATCCAGGATAAAGACAGCAACCGGTTGTCGAGTGAACTAGTCAAAGCAAACTTTCGTGCAACGAAGCTGGCCAGTACAGGCGGATTTCTACGGGCAGGCAACACTACATTTATGATTGGCGTTGACGACTCTCAGGTGGAAGCTGTATTAACTGTTATTCGTAACAGTTGCAAGGTACGTGAACAGCTTGTCACCCCAGTGACTCCAATGAGCGGTACGACAGATTCCTATTTACCGCTTCCCGTAGAGGTTCAAGTTGGCGGGGCTACTGTATTTGTACTTCCTGTCGATCGTTTTGAGCATTATTGAGCATAGTATAGATAAATTCTCCGTAAAGGGGCGGTGGAACCTTTGAAAATCAATCCCGGCTACAGGCCCTTAAAAAGTGAGCTGCCGACAGCTGGAGCGGGGAGGCCCGTTCAGCAGAAAACCTTTACCGATATATTTCAGCAGCAAGGTGAACAAAAAACAATAGATGAGCTGAACCAAAAGATCAAGGATATTCAGCAGCAGGGAGACCGGCTTGCCAAATCCATGACGGTTCGGGAACTTGCCATATACCGGAATATGATCAAAAAGTTTCTGGAAGAAACCGCCCGAAGGGGCGTTATTCTAAAGGAAACCAAGGGCTGGGACCGCCGAGGGCGGGGGAAACGTTATAAACTGCTCGAGGAAATAGATGCCGCTCTGTTAAATATGGCTGATGAACTGCTGGAGAGTGAGCAGGGCCGTATAGATTTGCTGGGGCGTGTCGGAGAAATTCGAGGTTTGCTGATCAACCTTTCTTTTTAAAAGACTTGGAGGAATGTATGTCTTTTCATGATATATTAGGCCAGGAGGATGCCAAACGCCTGCTTCAAAATGCATTACGCAAGGATGCAGTAAGCCATGCCTATTTGTTCACAGGATCACCCGGAAGTGGTCAAATGAAGACGGCGTTGATGTTCGCCCAAGCTATATTTTGTACCACCAGTAAAGATGATGCGTGCGGAGAATGTCTGGAATGCCGTAAGGTAGAACATGGCAACCATCCGGATTTATCTCTGCTTAAGCCTGATGGAGCAAGCATCAAAATTGATCAGATCCGCGAGCTGCAGCGCATGTTCTCATACCGCTCAGAGGGTGTTAACCCTAAGGTGTATATTATAGAAGGAGCGGACAAAATGACGGTTCAGGCCGCAAACAGTCTGCTTAAGTTTTTAGAGGAGCCCCCGGCACCTGCGGTGGGCATTCTGATTTCCGACAACAGCAGTTCCCTGCTGCCGACAATCCAGTCAAGAACGCAGCGCATTCCATTTAGCCCTCTGCATCCGGATATTATGCTTCAGGCGCTGTCCAGTGAAGGGGTTCCGGTGCCACTGGCACGATGTGCGGTATCACTCACTTCGGGACTTGATGGTTGCAGGGAACTTTTGGCACAGAATTGGTTTGCAGAAATGAGAAATCTAGTGTTACAATTAGCGAAGGAGTCTTTGGGCAAGGGCAGCTCCGCGGTAGCAACCGCCGGGCAGAAGCTGTTCAAGACCGGACTCAGTGAACATTTGGATATCCTGTTCAGCATGTTCCACTTATGGTTCAAAGATATGCTTTACTTCCTGTACCGAAAGCACGAAAGTATCGTTTTCATAGATCAGTTAGACTTTATTTCCAGACATGCCCGTCAGCGGAGTACGGAACAATGGGTAGCCTATATGGAATTTGCTGCAGAGAGCAAGCGTAAGCTGCGATCCAATGCCAATGCTCAGTTGTGTCTGGAACAGTTCCTAATCCGATTGGAAAGTTAATGGGTTAGTTTTGATATATCCTCCGGATCAACGCTTCAGCCTGGAAGTATGGGTTTAACGGATGAGGAAGGACAAGCATGGATCACCAGGGAGCGGACTTGCTTAAGGGTTCCTTTTACCGGCAAACAAGGGGGTTAATTTTTGTACAGCGTAGTAGGTGTCCGCTTTAAAAAAGCGGGTAAAATATATTACTTTGATCCGCTCGATTTTCCGATTGAACGGGATCAATGTGTGATTGTGGAGACAGCAAGAGGTGTCGAGTACGGTAAAGTTGTCGTTGGAAAAAAAGAGGTGCAGGAAGCGGATGTGGTGTTGCCTCTCAAAAAAGTCATGCGGATTGCCGGAGAAACGGACGCACGCGTGGTGGAAGAGAATAAAGGTGCTGCAAAGGATGCTTTTACCACCTGTTTAAATAAAATCCGCGATCATGGCCTCAAAATGAAGCTTGTGGATGTGGAATTTACGTTTGACCGCAATAAGATTATTTTTTATTTTACTGCTGAAGGCCGGGTCGATTTTCGTGAGTTGGTCAAGGATCTGGCAAGCATCTTCCGTACCCGCATTGAGCTGCGGCAGATCGGGGTGCGTGATGAGGCTAAGATGCTCGGTGGGTTAGGGCCTTGTGGTCGGGTACTTTGCTGCTCCTCCTGGCTTGGAGATTTTGAGCCTGTATCCATAAAGATGGCTAAGGACCAGAATCTCTCACTAAACCCAACAAAGATCTCGGGTCTTTGTGGAAGACTCATGTGTTGCTTGAAATTTGAGCATGATAATTACGAAAGCACGAAGGAAGAAATGCCAGCGGTAGGCAAGCTAGTCGTAACCTCACTGGGTGACGGTAAGGTGGTTGGTATTAATGCCGGAAGCCGTACAGTTCATGTACAGTTGTTCGAAGTGGGCAAAGTTAAAGAACTTCCAATGGATGATGTTGTCGTCAAGTAAACCATATAAGGTTACTTTCGGGGTGGAAACTTGGAGAAGATAAATATATTTGCACACATGCAGGAGATGGAAGCGCAGATGGAAAACATGCGCGCAAGTCTCGGAGATTGGAAGCAGACGGTTAAGGAATTAATGGAAGCCAATCAAAGGCTAAGTCTGGAGAATGAACAGCTTCGTAAAATATTGAAGCGGGAGGCGCCTTTGGACCCTGCTGCCCATTCTGCTGAAGCAGAGGCTCTTTTGGCCGCAAGTGAGGGAGCAGAGGAGGTTGTCGGGGAAGGCTATGACAATCTGGCACGGCTCTATCATGAAGGTTTTCATATCTGCAATGTCTATTTTGGGCATTTACGTACAGAGGGTGACTGCCTGTTCTGTCTTTCGTTTCTTAATAAATGAGCAAATCCAGCCGTAGGAGATTTACGCCTACGGTTTTTTTTGAATTTAGCAGAGTGTATGCTTCCGAAGCAAATTTTGTTTCGAAGACAATTCATGAAGTATATACTTAAGCAAAACTTTTAGGAGAACACTATGACGAATTCTTTTAACGATGTGCCGGTTCCTTTGTATGGCGCAGAGCGGGTAGATGATTTACTGACACATGATTTAAAGATTATTCAGAGCGATGAGGTGTTCAGCTTTTCAATGGATGCAGTCTTGCTTGCAAGATTCGCCAGTGTACCGCCGCGTGGCAAGGTACTGGATCTGTGTACAGGCAATGGCGTGATCCCGATGCTTCTTACGACACGTACCAAGGCCACTATAGAAGGTATTGAGATTCAGCCGCGTCTGGCAGATATGGCTCGTCGAAGCGTAGCGATGAACGGGCTGGAGGATCGGGTAATTATACATGAGGGGGATTTACGTGAGCTGCACCATACGGCAGGATACGGCGTGTATGATGCGATAACCGTTAACCCGCCCTATATGCCGCTGAACGGGAGTGACCTTAAACTGAATACCCATCAGGCTATGGCCCGCCACGAGCTGGGCTGCACTCTTGAGGAGGTCGTTCAGGCCTGTGTACGGCTTGTCCGCACCGGTGGAAAGGTAAGCATGGTTCATAAGCCACAGCGTCTGGTGGATATCATCAGTCTGATGAGACAATACCGGCTGGAACCAAAGCTGATCCGTTTTGTTCATCCGCGTGCCCATCTGGAGGCTAATATGGTATTAATCGAGGCGGCGCGGGATGGTAAGCCTGAGGTACGTTTACAACCCCCATTGATCGTATATAATGAGGACAATCAATATTGTCCGGAAATTCTGGATATCTACTACGGAGCTAAAGAGGGTAAATCATGACGATCTCGTGTCAAAGCAGCTTTCAAAACAGGAATATAGATCAGCAAAAAGGAACGGGCTCCCTGTATCTGGTAGCGACTCCCATTGGCAACTTGGAGGATATGACGTATCGTGCTGTGCGTACGCTGCAGGAATGCGATATTATCGCCGCCGAGGATACGAGACAGACCCGCAAATTACTAAGCCACTTCGAAATCACACCTTCGATGCTGTTCAGTTATCATGAGCATAATAAGGCGGCCAGTGGACCAGAGCTTATCCGCTATATAATAGAAGGTAAAAATCTGGCACTGGTCAGCGACGCCGGTCTGCCGGCCATTTCCGACCCTGGAGCCGATCTCGTAGCGCTTGCGGTCAGCCACGGGATTCCCGTGATTCCGATCCCCGGAGCAAATGCGGCGCTGTCTGCTTTGATTGCTTCAGGCTTGCCTACTAACAGCTTCACCTTCATCGGATTCCTGCCAAGGGAGCGTAAGGATATTCGCAACGTGCTGTCAGCACTCCGTTCAGCGCAAGGCACCTTGTTGTTCTATGAATCACCGCACCGTGTAGCAAAAACATTGACTCACCTGCAGGAGGCCTTCGGTAACCGCCAGGTTGTACTCGCCCGTGAATTGACAAAAAGATATGAGGAGTTCCTGCGCGGAACTATTGAAGAATGTGTGGTTTGGTTGTCAGATCATCCACCACTGGGTGAGTACGTAATTGTGCTGGAGGGGGAGAGCAAAGAGGAGGCCAAGCTCGCCGAATCTTCCTGGTGGCGTGAACTCAGTATTGAGGAGCATGTAACCCACTATGAAACTTCCGGTCTGACACGTAAGGACGCTATGAAAAAAGCAGCATCAGATCGTGGGTTGGCCAAGCGGGATATTTATAATGCTCTACTGGAAAGAGAGTAAGGAAATATTGATGAGGAATTCAGTTGTAAATGTAGTTTCAACATTTATATATATGGTAACGGGGTAATTTGGAGTATATATATGGGTATAGTGTAGCCAAGCAATTCCCGCAGGGAGAGCGGCTTGCAGCACCGCACGTTACCCGGGAGCGCCTTGCGCAGCCGCTATAGGAGGTAATAGCCTATGGCGAAACCCTTCGCATGACAAGGCCCCGAGGGCTTGCCCGAAAGAGGGCCGGTCTACCATCAACCGATACTCTTTTACGCGCAGCCACACGATCAGACAACTTTAAGGGTGTCCAGAGGGCCGGGGCCCTTGGGGCCCTCTCTGTAGGGAGTGTTTGGGAGGGTAAACCTTAGGAAGGGAAAAGAGCAAAAAAATACCTCCCGCATAACGGGAGGCCAAGGAGATATAAAAAGGTTAGAATTAACAATTTGATTAGTTCTTATTATAACCTATTTGTTTTAATTTGTCACAGGGGTAGGGATGGCAGAAATGCATTCGTGACAAACAATTTTTCCTTTGAAATAGGTTACGTTTTCAGCATTGCCACAGAATATGCAAGCAGGCTCATATTTCTTAAGCATGATCCGCTCACCGTCCACGTAAATTTCGAGCGCATCCTTTTCTCCGATGCCCAGTGTACGGCGCAATTCAATTGGAATAACAACCCGTCCTAGCTCATCTACTTTTCTAACTATACCTGTTGATTTCATCATTGCAATCGTTGCTCCTCTCAATGTTCAAAAGCGTCATTATTCGACAATGTTCACCGTTTTATGATATTTATAATACCAACCATTCCCAAAACAGTCAACCTTTTTTACGGGTGATTTCAAGGGTATTTTGATAAAAACTTTTGTGACGCTTATAAATAACGCAAATCGTATGAAAATTGCTAAAAATTAGTTTGTCGATTTGTAAATCTATAAAACGTCACAGTTCGACAAAGTGCGACATTATCTACTATTATAACCTTTGTTTCAACTGATTTCTATTATTATTATTCAAAGGAGTTGAACTTATGAAGCAACCGCTGACAGAAGAGAAGGTTTTTAAAGACCCGGTACACAACTATATTCATGTTCAGGATACGATCATCTGGCGATTGATTAATACCAGCGAATTTCAGCGTTTGCGTCGCATTCGCCAGCTTGGTACCTCTTATCTAACCTTCCACGGAGCAGAGCATAGCCGTTTTTCCCACTCCCTGGGCGTTTATGAAATTACACGGCGAATCATCTCCCAGTTTGAACGAAGCGGGTACAAGGATTGGATGCCGGAGGAGAGTCTGCTCACATTATGTGCAGCGCTCTTACATGATTTGGGACATGGGCCGTTCTCCCATTCAATAGAAGAAGCTTTTGAAATGAACCACGAGGATTGGACCTGCAGAATAATACAGGAGAATACGGAAATCACTGCTATACTGCGGGATGTGAGTGAGGATTTCCCGCGCAAGGTTGCCTCTGTAATTGCCAAAACATATGAGCATGAAATCGTGGTCAACCTGGTGTCCGGTCCTCTGGATGCGGATCGCATGGATTATTTGCTGCGGGATGCTTACTACACCGGAGTCAACTATGGAACCATCGATATTGACCGTATTTTAAGAATGCTGCGTCCTTATAATGGGAGGGTTGTCGTAAAGGAATCAGGCATGCATGCCATTGAGGATTATCTGATGTCACGGTACCAGATGTATTGGCAGGTATACTTTCATCCGGTTACGCGCAGTTCGGAGATTATTTTGCGCCAGATTTTCCGCAGGGCGAAAGAGCTTCTCCAGGAGGGCTACTCCTTCCGCTTTATGATCAATCCACTCCGTGATTTATTTTGTGGTGAGATTAATGTAGAACAGTATTTACTGCTGGATGAAGCCTTGGTCCAGACTGCCTTTATGCAGTGGACGCTGGAATCCGATGAAACGTTAGCTGACTTGTGCAGCCGATTTATTCATCGTAAACTGTATAAATATGTGGAGATGGACCATCTCGATTCGGAGACGATTGACGAAATCCGCCGCAGTTTTGCCGGTGCCGGGCTGCTTCCTGATTACGACCTGGAAATTGATTATCCGACAGATCTCCCCTATGATGTTTTCCGTCCGGGGCAGGGCTTTGACAGCAAACAAATTTTGCTACTGGACCGGCATGACAAATTGCGGGAGATCTCTGAAGTATCGGATATAGTCCGCTCAATCAGCGGCATTCACCGCGGACGGTATCACCTTTATTTTCCGCAGGACAAGCTGCAAAATGTGCTTACACAGCTGCCGGACTCTATCGCTGAGATCTTTGCAAAATAATACAAAAATTTCTGGAATTCATCATAGAAAACAAGACCGAAAGGACGATACAGCATGCGCTTATTCGACACACATACTCATCTGGATGCACCGCAATTCGACGAGGACCGTGAGCAGGTTATTGCCCGCGCGTTAGAGGCTGGTGTCAGCAAGATGATTAACATCGGATTTAACCGGGAAACGATTCCAACGACAATGAAATTGGCAGAATCGTATGATTATATTTATGCAGCAGTTGGCTGGCACCCCGTTGACGCCATTGACATGAAAGAGGAGGATATGGACTGGATCGCCTCTCTGTGCAGCCATAAAAAGGTGGTGGCTATCGGAGAAATTGGACTTGATTACTACTGGGATACCTCACCCAAAGAGGTACAGCATGAGGTATTCCGCAAACAGATTGGTATGGCACGGGAACTAAAAATGCCTATCTGTATTCATAATCGTGATGCCCATGGGGATGTGGTACGAATTTTGCGGGAGGAGAAGGCAAATGAAATTGGCGGTGTCATGCACTCGTTTTCTGGGAGTTGGGAAACGGCCAAAATGTGTCTTGATCTAGGCTTTCATTTATCCTTCGGTGGTCCTGTGACTTTCAAGAATGCCAGGGTGCCTAAAGAGGTGCTTGCTCAGACTCCAATGGACCGGCTTTTGATTGAAACCGACTCCCCATATCTGACGCCTCACCCCTTCCGCGGGAAGCGAAATGAGAGTGCTCATGTGAAGCTTGTCGCCGAGGCGGCAGCGGAAATAAAAGGGATTGATTTACAGGAATTGGCTGAAATTACGTATGCGAACGCGCTGGAACGATTTGGAATTGTCTGAAAACGGGAGAAAAACAGGTGAAAAAAGAAGTATAGCCGATATATTAAACTTTTTTAATAAAGAAACGGCTGATTATTACAATATTTTAATGATTTTTTTACGTAAACGTGGTTGAATCGCGCTTTACAACATGCATCAAAACAGGATATCATCTTTTCAGTGAAGTGAGCTGTTGTTACTGTGACAGTCACAATTTCATGGATCGTCTCGCTGAGTCTCCGTATGGAGAACGGGGGAACCAATAATGATCTGCCGCATGTCCGTACATAGAGTACAACATAGAAATGCCGCAGACTTTATTTGATTTCTTCACGTGGTCTTTGGGGTGAATTTGAGGGCAACCGCCGTGAGCGGGTGACCTGAGATAGGGCGTCTCTCTTATGCCCGAACCCGACAGCTAACCCCGTAAGCGCAAGTAAGAGAGGAAACCTCGTGCATAAACATTCCCGCGTATTCTGACACCCGGAGAGCCACGAAAGAGTCCTCTGTGAACTCTTTTGGGCTTTTTTTGTTTTTTGAATAATGCGGATGTTCCCAGCATACTGTTATATAACAGATGTCTGGAGTAGCTATGCCGAGCAGGCGATCCATGAGCAGGAAACGCTAAAGCAATGCGGGCGTATCCTGTGCAATCTCAAACCTAGTTTCGTCAGAAGTGATAAAGTCACCTTTGCTATACAACTTGGACGACGGGGCTATGTAAGGAGGATGGAGAGAATGGGCGTATTCCAACCAGAAGTATCCCATGATTCGCAATCATCCAGCAGGTCTTTCGCATTACGGTGGAAGCAAGTGAATCCTCGCGTACTTTCGCTTGCAGGCGCGGCATCAATTGTTATCGCGCTGGTAATTCTGCTGTACGTACACGGTCAAAGCATTAAAGAAATAACTTTAGTAATAGACGGAAAGGTACAAACGCTGGAGACGCGGGATGCGCTGCTCAGCGATGTGCTGGCAAAGGAACAAATTTCGCTTCAGCCGCATGATGCTTTATCCATTGGCCTTAGTGATGAAATAAAAGACGGCGACCGCGTCGTAATCAACCGTGCGCAGGCCCTTAAGCTTACTGCGGATGGAACAACCCAAACGCTGTACACGACCGAGGATACCATCGGTCAGGCGATTGACAAACTGGGCGTCAGCCTGGAAAGCTACGATAAGATTTATCCTTCGCTCAACACTGCAGTTTCTGCCGACATGGAAATCAAAATTGTCCGAATCAACAAGCAAGTGGTACAGCGGACAACGAATTTGCCTTTCCGAGTAATTAAGACCGCAGACCCCTCCCTGACCAAGGGAACTGTAAGAGTTGCACAAGCAGGCAAACCCGGCGTAATGGTCCAGCATATTGAGAAAATCTATCAAGATGGCGAGCTGGCATCTATGCGTATGGTGGGCAAGGAAGTACAGGCGGTTACCAAAGACAAGATCATTGCTATTGGTACCAAAGCACTTCCCAAGGCTGCTGTAGCTACTACTGCAACTTCCAATTCAACCACTACCACTAAATCATCTAAAGTCAGAGCGAACAGCAACAATGTTGCCAGCAAGGCAGGTATGGATTTCGAGTACAAAAAAGTAATTAAAAATGTATCCATGACAGCTTATTCATCTGAAGAGCCTGGTATTGGAACCCGTACGGCTTCCGGCACACGCGTAACGGAAGGTAGGACCATCGCTGTAGATCCAGACGTAATACCTATTGGCTGGTGGGTGTATATTGAGGGACTTGGGTTTCGCCGTGCAGAGGATACCGGCGGTGCCATTAAAGGCAACAAGGTAGATGTCTATTATGATTCACTGAGCCATGCCCGTAACTTCGGCCGTAAATCGCGTACGATTTATGTGATTGGACCTGTGAAGCCAGAGCTGAATTAAGCAGCAGATTTTTGCAAATTAGCGTTTTATAAGATATAGTGAGGGTAGCACTTAAGACTGTTACGGAATTACAGAGCTGCCGCTCATCACTTATACATTCTTTAGCCAATAAGAAGGGGAGCGAATCCTCTTCTTTTTGCGTTGCAGAGTAAGGAGTTTTGTAAAATGATCAAGGAATTAATCGTTGTGGAAGGTAAAAGCGATACAGTTGCGGTTAAGCGTGCTGTAGATGCGGATACCATTGAAACAGGCGGTTCAGCAGTTGACCGCAAAGTGATCGCCAGGATTGCGCTGGCCATGGAGCGCAGAGGGGTCATTATTCTAACTGATCCTGATCACGCCGGGGAACGGATCCGGAAGATTGTGTCTTCCAAGGTGCCAGGCTGCAAGCATGCGTTCATTCCTGAAAAAGATGCTACCCGCAAAGGTGACATCGGAGTTGAAAATGCTTCTCCGGAGGCTATTCGTCACGCGCTTGAGCATGTTCATACTTCCTTTGAAGGCGCCCCGGCCCTGATTGGGTTGGAGGATCTGATGGCTGCAGGGATGATGGTGCATCCCCGGGCAGCGGAGCGGAGAATGGAGTTGGGCAATTTGCTGGGGATCGGCTACTGTAACGGCAAGCAGCTATACAAGCGTCTGGCGATGTTTGGAATATCACGAGAGGAATTTGTAAATGCTCTCGCGCAAATTGATCAGGGAGGCATTACCTCATGAGTGGCAACAATCATATCTCATCCCCGGTACGCACTAAGGAAATTATCCAGCGTTACGGGTTCTCGTTTAAGAAAAGCTTGGGCCAGAACTTTCTGATTGACCAGAATATACTGGACAAGATTGTAGATGCTGCAGGCCTGGATCAGGCAGCAGGTGCACTAGAGATTGGACCAGGCATTGGCGCTTTGACCGAGAGGCTGGCGATGTCCGCTGGAGTGGTGACAGCCGTAGAGATTGACCGGCGGCTGATCCCGATACTTCGGGATGTTCTTGCCTCTTACCCGCATGTCAAAATCCGGAACGATGATGTGTTGAAAGTGAATTTGCAGGAATTATTCGCTGAGGATTTTGCGGCTGTGGAAAGAGTTAGTGTAGTTGCCAATTTGCCGTACTATGTAACCACTCCAATTCTCATGAAGCTGCTTGAAGAAAAACTGCCGCTTGATAATATCGTGGTGATGATTCAAAAGGAGGTTGCCGAACGTATGGCAGCTTCACCTGGCGGGAAGGAATATGGCAGCCTTAGCATCGCTGTTCAGTATTATAGTGAACCCGAACTGGTCTGCATAGTGCCGCGTACGGTATTCATTCCTCAACCGAACGTGGAATCCGCCGTGATCCGTCTCAAGGTGAGAGAGCGTCCCCCGGTAGAGGTTGCAGACGAGAAGCATTTCTTTGAGGTTGTACAAGCTTCCTTCACCCAGCGGCGCAAAACCATTGCCAATAATCTCAAAGCCCGGTTCTTTCCTGAAGAGGGGCGTGAACGTCTGGAGTCTCTGCTGGCTGAGGCTGGAATCGAGCCAAGCCGCCGCGGAGAAACACTCAGCCTGGAGGAGTATGCCCGGCTAAGCGCCGTACTGCTTGCTGCTGGAATCGTTTAGGCATGAAAAAACGGCCTGATGCCTTTCTTATGTTTCAAATCACCGCCGATTAAGAACCAACCAGGGTCTTTGCCCATACGATGGGGTAGAGGTGGTGTTTGAAATGAATTTAGGAGACTTGGTCGTTCGCAAATCTTATGGTGGCGATGTAACGTTCCGGGTGGAGAATATCGTGCAGAACGGGGCCGTCATCAAAGGTACCGAATTTCGCCTGCTGGCGGATGCGCCTTTGGAAGACTTGATGCAGGTGCCTCCTACCCGTATTACCGAGCGGGGACAACAGGCGCAGATTAAAGCTACTGAATCCCTGACCCGGCTGCGTAAAGACCGGCAGGAGCAGAGCCAGCGCAGCGGAGAGAGTATCTCCGGAGTATGGCCCCAGTCTCCCAAGGAGCTGGCCTACTTCGAGGTGCCGGGAAAGGTGCTGCACCTGGATGGTGATGCACTGTATTTGAAGAAGAGCCTTAATCTATACGAGCAGCTGCGGATCCCCGCTGAAGGTCATCATATTCATGAATCAAAGATGGCCGAAACGCTGTACCGGCTGTTGCCGCATGTACGTCCGGATATTGTTGTCATTACCGGTCATGACGGAGTACTCAAACAGCAGCATACTTATGATCTCTACAGCCTGAATAGTTACAAAAATTCGCAGAACTTCGTAGCGGCCATTAGGGTTGCGAGGGAATATGAGCGGAATTTTGATACGCTGACTATTGTGGCAGGAGCCTGCCAGTCCCATTTCGAGGCACTGCTAGGTGCGGGGGCCAACTTTGCCAGCTCGCCCGGAAGAATTCTGATTCATGCTTTGGATCCGGTCTATATAGCGGCAAAGGCATCTTTTACTTCCATCCGGGATTCCGTCAGTCTGGGGGATGTGCTGAATAATACCATCAGCGGCAGCCAGGGCATGGGCGGAATCGAGACCCGCGGCAGCTTCCGTATCGGAATGCCGCGCCTGCAGAATCTGTCTACTCTAAAGGTAGCACCATCGGTGATGATGTAGCCGCAGGATACGAGAACAGACATTTCAGAAATCCCCACTTAAGCCCCACTTTTGTGGGGTTTTTTTGTTTACGGTGTTTTTAGCTTATTGAATATTAGACTCTGATATTACGGCTAACAAGGATTTAATGTCAGCGTTGCTCTACGCTAAAAAAATTCCGTTGACAACATTTTTACCATCATCTATAATTATTTATTTGATTTGACAATGAAGGTGGAAAGTTGTATAATGGACAAGGAAAGAGGTGGTCGTCAGGCAATGGCTAATAACGCGCTGTTGGAAATTAAACGCAGTCTCGAAGCTCACGTCGGTCATAAGATCACGTTGCGTGCAAACGGTGGCCGTCGTAAAACCGTTGAACGCACCGGTGTCCTGGAAGAAACGTACCCTTCTGTATTTATTGTCAAACTGGATCAGGAGCAGCAAACCTTCAAGCGAGTCTCCTACAGCTATGCCGATATCCTCACTGAATCTGTGGAAATCACAGTTTGTGAAGATGATGGGCAGATGCGGATTATGTATATTAAAGCTTAACGGTTTATGGGCAGTCTCCCGCAGGGGAGGCTGCTTTTTGTTCTTTTTGGCTGAATGGCCATCCGGTCTTGGCAGCATACTAAAGCAGCAACAATCTCGTCATCCATCATTTTAAGGAGGGATTTCGTTAATGAGCCGCAGAAAACGGGGCATGATGTCAGAGGAATTGAAGACGGAGCTGGCCAAGGAACTGGGTTTTTATGAGACGGTAGAACGTGATGGCTGGGGCGGAATTCGGGCGAAAGATGCCGGGAATATGGTTAAAAGAGCCATTCAGCTGGCTGAGGAGGCCGCACGCAAATCGTATTAGGACTTGCAGGAACAACTCAGCGAGGGGTGCTGCCACGACGGCAGTGCCTTTTCGGTATGTACTGAACTTTTGATAAAATGAAAAAAAAGGACGACAAACCTTTTCTACTGGATGGACTTCGTTACGAGTTTCTCATATAATATGTTAAGTTGTTTTTACGGGAAAAGCTGAGGGTGGGTGAACGCCTTGAAAATGTATGAAAAAGCGCCAGCAAAAATCAATCTGATGCTGGATGTGCTGCATAAACGCGCGGATGGCTTTCATGAAGTTGAAATGATTATGACTATGGTTGATTTGGCGGACCGCTTGGAGCTGTCTGAGCTGAAACGGGATTCTATTATTATCTCAAGCCAGGCCGGATATATTCCGCTGGACGAGAAGAACCTGGCCTTCCAGGCGGCGAGGCTTATTAAAGACCGCTATAACGTGAGGAGCGGTGTGCATATCCATTTGGACAAAAGAATCCCTGTGGCTGCAGGCCTCGCCGGCGGCAGCAGTGACGCCGCGGCAACGCTGCGCGGCTTGAACCGGCTCTGGCGCCTCGGCATTCCAGCGCAGGAGCTGCAGGAACTGGGCGCCGAGCTGGGCTCGGACGTCCCGTTCTGTGTCACAGGCGGCACTGCCCTTGCAACGGGCAGAGGCGAGCGGCTGACTCCCATTCCAAGTCCGCCGCAGTGCTGGGTCGTCCTGGCCAAGCCGCCGATTAATGTATCGACGGCTGAGGTGTACGGACGCGTGCGCGCGAACAACATCGCTGTGCATCCATCCGCTTCCCGGATGCAGGAGGCGATCGCCGCAGGCGATTTCGCAGCCGTCTGCGCGGGGCTCGGTAACGTACTGGAGGATGTCACGCTGAAGCTGCATCCGGAGGTGCAGCAGTTGAAGGACGCTATGGTGAAGCTGGGTGCAGATGGCGTACTTATGTCTGGCAGCGGGCCAACGGTATTTGGCCTGGTGTCAAAACAATCGAAGGTAGCCAGAATTTACAATGGGCTGCGCGGATTTTGCAAGGAAGTATACGCTGTGCGTTCGCTGAACTAAGTAAACGCTGTCTGACGGTGGTCGAATGGATCCCCATGCTTGTGTAAATCCGTACAAAAGTGATATTATTTTTAATAATATTCGGTTTTGGCGAGGAGCATTCCGTGAAAAAACTTAAAAGAAGCCAACGTTTGGTAGACATGACCCAATTTTTGCTTGAAAAACCGCATGTTCTTCTTCCGCTATCAACATTTGCTGACCGGTACGGAGCGGCGAAGTCATCTGTAAGTGAAGATTTGGCTATTATAAAAGAGGTATTTGAAGGAGAAGGCATGGGGGAATTGCAGACACTCGCTGGTGCGGCGGGTGGTGTGCGCTATATTCCGAGGATGCCTACAGACATAGCGCTAGCCTTCGTAGACGGCCTATGCAGCCAGCTTGAACAAAGTGACCGTATACTGCCTGGCGGATATTTGTATATGTCTGATCTGCTTGGGCTTCCGTCTCTGATGGAGCAGGCCGGCAAGATTATCGCCACAGCCTTCTATGGTGTAGAGATT
Organism: Paenibacillus sp. P3E; assembly: GCF_001909045.1. Classification (NCBI taxonomy): domain Bacteria; kingdom Bacillati; phylum Bacillota; class Bacilli; order Caryophanales; family Paenibacillaceae; genus Paenibacillus; species Paenibacillus sp. P3E. Next base: position 19,516 of record NZ_LVWH01000172.1, read on the forward strand.
GACGTGGTAATGACAGTAGAGACCAAAGGTATTCCCCTGGCTTATGCCACGGCCGCGCAGCTGGGACTTCCGGTAGTGCTGGTACGCCGCGACCATCAGGTGACGGAGGGCTCTGCAGTAAGCATCAATTATGTCTCGGGATCGCATAAAAGCATACATACGATGTCGCTGTCCAGACGGGCGCTGAGGGAGAAGTCGAGGGTGCTGATTGTGGATGACTTCATGAAGGCGGGTGGAACCGTACGCGGCATGGTCGATCTTCTGGGTGAATTCAATGCTGAGGTTGCCGGTGTAGGTGTGCTGGTTGAATCCGGAGCTGTTGAAACCGAGGAGCGCCTGCTCCATGACTATGTATCCCTGGTGAAGTTAAGTGAAGTGGATTCTAAGGAACGGCGGATCTCTGCACATCCGGGGAATTATTTTTTCGCTTGATTGGCAGAGTAAACCTAATATCTATAAGACTGGCTAAAATGTCGAATCCGTGAGGAAAACACAGAGAACTTCACGAAATGTGTCGAAAACGATGGTATGGCAAAAATAATCTTCTTCATCAGACATTTTATGGAATCCAAAAGAAGGAATTCGCATTGCTGTGTGGAATTATACACCAAGTCTCTGATGGAAAAAGGTGGTGAACACACACATGCAAATTACGGATGTCAGACTCCGCCGCGTTAACTCTGAGGGGAGAATGAAAGCAATCGCATCCATTACAATCGATAACGAGTTTGTTGTTCATGACATTCGCGTCATCGACGGTAATAACGGGATGTTCGTTGCAATGCCCAGCAAGCGTACACCGGATGGGGAATTCCGCGATATCGCACACCCGATTTCTTCGGGAACACGCGAGAAGATTCAATCCGCGGTTCTGGCCGAGTATGATCGCGCCGCTACTGAAGAAGAAGAGGTCATTGAAGAGGGAGCATAAGCCAGTCGCTTACTCTGAAGGACGGCTGCCCTTACTTGGGCGGCTTAAGGCCATGCCGTTTTTTTATTGGGGTTCGAAGAAAAGGGAACCATGCCTTCATGGTTCTCTTTTCTTTTTGCCCGGAATGAGATATATTCAGTAGTGAGCTAAAGAAGTAGGGGGTTGGCATTCTTGAAAAGAATGGCTGTTGTACTTGCTGCAGGTCAAGGCAAGCGCATGAAATCTAAATTATACAAAGTGCTGCACCCCGTCTGCGGCAAACCGATGGTAGGGCATGTACTTGATACAGTAAAAGCGACCGGATGCCAGCGCACCGTTGTAGTTGTCGGACACGGTGCGGAGAAGGTAAAAGCCTATGTAGGCCAGAATGCGGAATATGTTCTTCAGGAAACGCAGCTGGGTACAGGCCATGCCGTGAAGCAGGCTAAAGACCTTCTCGGCGGTGAAACAGGCACAACAGTTGTAATCTGCGGAGATACACCGCTCGTGACAGCGGAAACGCTGGAGGGGCTTATGGCTCTGCATGAGGGCCAGAATGCGGCTGCAACCGTACTTACAGCTGTCATGGAGCAGCCTGCAGGCTATGGAAGGATTATTCGAGGTAAGGATGGCGGCGTACTGAAGATCGTGGAGCAGAAGGATTGCTCTCCGGAGGAAGCTGCTGTAAATGAGATCAACACGGGGACTTATTGTTTTGATAACACGAAGCTGTTTGCAGCTTTGGAGAAGGTTACGAGCAGCAATAACCAGCAGGAATATTATTTAACCGATGTTATCGGCATACTCCGGGCACAGGGGGATATCGTACTGGGATATCAGGCTCATGATGCTGCGGAGTCTATTGGCGTTAATGACCGTTTGGCCTTGTCGGAAGCAGAAGGTCTGATGCGCCAGCGCATCAACCGTCAGCACATGCTGAACGGGGTAACCATTATTGATCCTGCTTCCACCTATATCGCAGCCGATGTGATCATCGGAGCAGATACCACACTCTATCCGGGAACTACCCTGAAAGGGAAGACGGTCATCGGGGAGGACTGCATCATTGGGCCTTCCAGTGAGATTGAGGACTGCGTGGTGATGGATGGTGCTGAAGTGAAGCACTCCGTGCTGAATCAGGCCCAGGTCGGAGCAAGAACCTCTGTTGGGCCTTTTGCCTATTTGCGGCCAGGTGCTGTGCTTGGGGAAGAGGTTAAAATCGGTGATTTTGTGGAAATTAAGAATGCCAGTATTGGGGATGGCTCGAAAGTCTCACATTTAAGCTATATCGGCGATGCGACGGTTGGCAAGAATGTAAATGTGGGCTGCGGTGCAATTACCGTTAACTATGACGGCTACAATAAATCCAGAACCGAGATTGGCGATGATGCCTTTATCGGGAGTAATGTGAACCTTGTAGCTCCGGTTACTGTGGGTAAAGGTGCATTTGTCGTTGCCGGGTCGACCATTACCCGTTCAGTTTCAGAGAATGATCTGGCTATTGCCAGAGTAAGGCAGGAGAACAAGCCAGGGTATGCCGAGAAGATCCGTGCCCGGGCCAAAGCCAAGAAAGGCCAGTCCGAGTCCATCGTAGAGCGCTAGAAGCCAAGGCGCCGGTCGGACCCGCAAATCCGCGCCGGCGCTCACTTGGAAGTTAAATTCCGTCACGGAGGGTTTATATTTTATGACTTATTGCGATTCCAAACTAAAGATTTTTACCTGCAATTCCAATCCTAAGCTGGCCAGTCAAATTGCCGACTACATCGGCATACCCATGGGAGAATCCCACACGACCAGCTTCAGCGACGGAGAGATTCAGGTTAAGCTGTCAGAGAGCGTTCGTGGCTGCCACGTATATATCGTACAGTCCACGTGTGGTCCGGTTAATGATAATCTTATGGAGCTTCTGGTTATGGTCGACGCCCTCAAGCGCGCCTCCGCGAAGAGTATCAATGTGGTTATTCCGTACTATGGCTACGCACGTCAAGACCGTAAAGCCCGTTCCCGCGATCCGATAACGGCCAAGCTGGTAGCGAACCTGATTGAAAAAGCAGGGGCACACCGCGTCATTACCATGGACCTTCACGCGATGCAAATTCAAGGCTTCTTCGATATTCCTGTGGATCATCTCCTGGGTGTTCCCATTCTTGCCCAGTATTTCCGCTCCAAGCAGATTCAGAATCCTGTAGTAGTGTCTCCTGACCATGGCGGTGTTGTGCGGGCAAGAAAGCTTGCTGATTTCCTGAACGCGCCGCTGGCGATTATCGACAAACGCCGTCCAGAGCCAAATGTAAGTGAGGTTATGAACATCATCGGTAATATCGAGGGCAAAACAGCGATTCTGATCGATGACATCATCGACACAGCCGGAACCATTGTACTGGGAGCCAATGCTCTGATGGAAGGCGGCGTGAAGGAAGTATATGCGTGCTGCACCCATCCCGTATTATCAGGTCCTGCACATGAACGTTTGGAAAACTCTCCAATCAAAGAAATTATCGTGACGGATACCATTCCAATTCGCAGCGACAATCCGACCTCGAAGCTAAAGGTTCTGTCCGTGGCTCCACTGATGGGCGAGGCTATTATCCGCGTTCATGAAGAGCTGTCGATCAGTAAATTGTTTGAAATAGAATAGATTGCCCAGGGTATAGAAAAAGGGTTACACCTTTCGCGAGGAAGATGTAACCCTTGTCGGCGTAATGCAGAAGCTGTCTCTAGTATCCCGGACGAGAGACGAAGGTGAACAGGGTACGGTTATAAAGGGTCCCCTGAAGCTCCACAAAACCTTCATCCACAGCTGTCACCATCCCGATGTCAACGTGCACGTTGCCTCTATATACCTCGACAGGCACAGCATGTTGGATGTGGTACTGGAAATGGCGCTGAAGCGTTAAGATATCGCCTTGATGTAGCATGTTTCATCACCTGTCTTTGGAATATACGCCTATTGTACCAAAAACGGAACGCCTCTGCCGAGAGGTGTCTAGAAGGAAAGGATAGCCGCATCATGAAATGGATAGTTGGACTCGGAAATCCCGGACCGCAGTACGCCAAAACGAAGCATAATGTCGGCTTTATGGCTTTGGACGAACTGGCGGCTAAATATGGCATAGTTTTTAATCAGAACAAATGTAAGTCCGTTATTGGTGAAGGTGTGATTGACGGTATCAAAACCGTTCTGATCAAACCAATGACTTTTATGAATCTCTCCGGGGAAGCGGTTCGTGCCTATATGGATTATTACAAAGTACAGCTTGAAGATATGATTGTTGTGTATGATGATCTGGATACGGAAATGGGTAAAGTCCGGCTGCGCTACCAGGGAAGCGCCGGCGGCCATAACGGGATTAAGTCCATCATACAGCATACCGGAACCCAAACCTTCAACCGTGTGCGGATGGGGATATCCCGGCCTGAGCCTGGATTTGCTATTGTCGACTATGTTCTATCTACCTTCCCTAAGAAGGATGGGGATAAGTTGGAAACGATGATTCAGGACACCTGTGCCGCTCTGGAGTTCAGTATGAAGCATACATTTGAGCAGACTATGGCTAAATTTAATGGCTAATTGCCTAGAGGCGATAATTCCCCCTAAGGCTAAAGCTTAATCAGGCGGGGCATACTGAAGGTAATATACTACCTTCAGGAGGCATATAGATGGCAATAAACTATGTATGCAGGCACTGCCGGACATTTCTGGGAAGCATCCAGAGAAGTGATATTACAGAAATGCAGTTGGGCCTACATTCCTTGACCCCTGCGGAGCGCAGAGATATCATAGCGTATGATTCAGAAGGCGAGATTACGGTAAAGGTGACTTGCGACTACTGCAAGGAAGCCTTGGACAATAACCCCGAGCTCAGTCTGCTGGCCAGTCCGCTTCAGTAAGTGGCAGCGGCTGTCTCTATCGTCATCCGCAAGCCTTGGCCTTATGCTAAGGCTTGTTTTCGATTCTAATTATAATAGGTGGCATCTGCCCGTCAGGGCAGTGCCAGCCTGTTTAGTAAGAGAGGTGCGCCTGTTGTTACAAGGTCTTATAGAAGCATTTTCCAAAGATCCCGATTTTCAGTCCGTTACCCGAGGTGTAGCTGCAGGCATGAAGGAGCAGCTCATATCGGGTTTGTCTGGTTCGGCCAGACAAATCATGCTGGCGGCGCTGCATGAAGAAACTTCACGTCCGCTGCTTGTAGTTACTCATAATATGTTTTCTGCCCAGAAGATGGCTGAGGATTTGCAGGAAGCGCTTTCTCCGGATCGCGTTCTGCTCTACCCTGCCAATGAGCTGGTTGCCGCCGAGGCGGCAGTCTCAAGCCCTGAGACACTTGCCCAGCGGATTGATGTGTTAACGAGATGCGCCCAGGGCTTCCGTGGCGTTGTTGTTGTTCCCTATTCCGGTGTACGCCGCCTGCTTCCTTCGCCACATGTGATGGCAGACGCAGAGGTAACGATCTCCCAGGATGGGACGCTTGTTCTTGATGAGTTCCTGATGTCCATGATTGAGATGGGCTATGAACGGGTGGAGCGGGTAGAGAACCGCGGCGAGCTCAGTGTCCGAGGCGGTATTATTGATTTCTATCCGATGACTTCCCCCCTGGCCTACCGGGTGGAGCTGTTTGATGATGAGGTCGATTCCATCCGAACCTTTGATCCGCAGGACCAGCGTTCGATCGACAAGGTAAACAGCGTGAAGATCACACCTGCCAAGGAAATTATTGCTGATCAGCTGCGTCAGGATACGGCTTCTACAGAAGCAGCGGCAATGCTGGAACGGCAGCTCGAAAAGATGGCGGACCGCCAGGCGAAGCTGCGTCTGCGCGAGGAAATGGGCCGGGAGCTGGAAATGCTCCGCGAAGGCACTTATTTTCCGGAAATCTATAAATATATTAGTCTCTTATATCCTGAGCGTACCCATCTGTACGATTACATGGCGAAGGATACGATTCTGGTGCTGGATGAACCAGCGAGATTGCTGGAAACAGCGAAGCAGCTTGAGCGGGATGAATCGGAATGGAACCTGCACCTGCTGCAAAACGGAAAGACACTGCCTGATCTGCAGCTTTCTGTGGAGAGTGATGTCGTCATGTATCAACGGCCGTTCCAAAGCCTGTTCATGTCGATTTTCCTGCGCCAGGTTCCCCATATTCAGCCGCAGAATATTTTGGGCTTTATCAGCCGCGGAATGCAGGACTTCCATGGCCAGATGAATGTGCTGAAATCGGAGATGGAGCGGTGGCACAAATCCGGCGTGAAAGTGATTATGCTAGCGAATGGTGAAGAACGGATGGAGCGTGTCCGCAGGGTTCTGTACGACTATGGCATTGAGGAGCCTACCATTCTTCAAGGCAATTTGGGTTCCGGTTTTGAACTGCCTTCCATTCATCTTGCGGTGATTACCGAAGGAGAAATGTTCTCCCAGAAGCAGCGCAAGGCGCGCAAGGTATCCAAAGGCATCGATAATGCTGAACGGATCAAAAGCTACACCGAACTGAAGATTGGTGATTATGTTGTTCATCAAAATCACGGGATCGGGAAGTATATGGGAATCGGGACGCTGGAGGTCAGCGGAATTCACCGGGACTATATGCATATTATGTATGCCGGAGGAGATAAACTCTCCGTACCGATTGAACAAATTGATCTGATTCAGAAGTACGTGGGCTCGGAAGATAAGGAGCCGAAGGTTTATAAGCTTGGCGGTAATGAATGGACGAGAGTTACAAGTAAGGTGCGGTCTTCGGTACAGGATATTGCCGATGATCTGATTAAGCTCTATGCTGAACGTCAGAGTGCCCTGGGCTATGGCTTTGAGAAGGATACCCAGGAGCAGCACGAATTCGAAGAGATGTTCCCTTATGAAGAGACACGCGATCAGCTGCGGGCCATTGAAGAAATCAAGAAAGATATGGAGCAGAACCGTCCGATGGACCGGTTGCTGTGCGGTGACGTAGGCTATGGCAAGACGGAGGTAGCCATTCGTGCCGCGTTTAAATCTGCGATTGAAGGCAAGCAGGTTGCGGTGCTGGTACCAACGACGATTCTGGCCCAGCAGCACTACGAGACCTTCCGCGAGCGTTTTGCCAATTATCCGCTTAACATCCAGGTGCTCAGCCGGTTCCGCAGCCGCAAGGAGCAGAATGAGACAATCAAGGGTGTACGGCAGGGAACCGTAGATGTGGTTATTGGCACGCACCGGCTGTTGTCGCAGGATATGGTCTTTAAGGATCTGGGTCTGTTGATCGTGGATGAGGAGCAGCGTTTCGGGGTTACACATAAGGAAAAACTCAAAAAACTGAAGACCAATGTCGATGTACTTACTCTTACGGCGACACCTATTCCCCGGACCCTGCATATGTCCATGCTCGGTGTGCGGGACTTGTCAGTCATTGAGACACCGCCGGAGAATCGCTTTCCTGTACAGACGTACGTGGTAGAGCACAGCCAGACGCTTACCCGTGAGGCTGTAGAGCGTGAGCTGGCCCGGGGCGGTCAGGTCTATTATCTGTACAACCGTGTTCAGGGTATTCAGGAAATGGCTGCGCAAATCTCCATGCTCGTTCCGGAAGCCCGGGTTGGCATTGGTCATGGCCAAATGTCAGAGTCAGAGCTGGAGAAGACCATTCTTGACTTTCTGGATGGGGAATACGATGTACTGGTCAGCACAAGCATCATCGAGACAGGGGTAGATATTCCGAACGTCAACACGCTGATTGTACATGACGCTGACAAAATGGGGCTGTCCCAGCTGTATCAGCTTCGCGGGCGGGTAGGCCGCTCCAACCGGATTGCTTATGCCTATTTCACGTACCAGCGGGATAAAGTGCTTACTGAGGTAGCCGAGAAGCGGCTGCAGTCGATTAAGGAATTTACGGAGCTTGGCTCCGGCTTCAAAATCGCCATGCGTGACCTTTCCATTCGCGGAGCGGGCAATTTGCTTGGTGCTGAACAGCACGGATTCATTGCGTCTGTCGGTTTTGATCTCTACTCGCAGATGCTTGCAGAAGAGATCCGCAAACGCAAAGTCAGCGTGCTGGGTGAAGAGGATACCTCACTTAAGCAAGGAAATACGGTGATTGACTTGTCGATTGATGCTTATCTGCCATCCGAGTATATCTATGACAGTATTCAAAAAATAGAGATATATAAGAAAGTTGCTGCGGTGGCTGCCCTTGAAGATGCCGCAGAACTTGAAGACGAGCTACTCGACCGTTTCGGTGAGCTGCCTGAGGCTGTTGTCAACCTGTTATCTGTAGCCCGCCTGAAGGTATATGGCAAGCTCTACGGAATGGAATCGATGGTCCGGCGGGGCGATGAGGTCTCGCTTAACTTCCATGAAGGCAGCACCGGCGCTTTTGACACGGCAAAGCTCGCTAAGGTTGGAAATAACTTTGAAAGACGTGTACAATTTGATAGGGACGCCAAGTCAACCATCCGTGTGAAATCAAAGGATCTGGGGGACAAGGAACTGCTTGATTTGCTGGAACAGTTCCTGGCGGCGGCCAAACAGTCTTTAAAATCGAAGGGAGAATTACATGATGTCATCAAATAAAACAAAATCCTGGAAAGTGCTGCTAGTTTCACTTGCGGCGGCCATTTCTTTCTCTATGCTGGCAGCTTGCAGCAGCAATAATAACAGTAATACGGCTGAAGATAAAAGCGCTGCGGTAGCTACGTACAAAGGCGGTAAAATTACCGAAAAAGAATTTGAAATGGATACCCGTGTTATGAAACTTTTGTCGCCACAGCAGGCGCAGTACCTGGAAATTGATGCCTTCAAGGAATCCATCCTGAAGCAGGAAGTTGCATTTGAATATCTGTCTGGCAAGGCTACGGATGCCGCGAAGAAAGAAGCGGAGAAGCAAGCAGACGAACAAGTAAACTCCATTAAGACAGGCTTAGGGGAAACCTATGAAAGTACGCTGAAGGAAGCGAATCTGACAGAAAAAGATATTCATTCCTACATGCTGCGTGTACTGACTGTATATCAGGACATGCTGTTGAAAGTTACAGACGACCAGGTAAAAGCTGAGTTTGAAAAAACTAAAGGCGACTTCACGGTAGCTACGCTACGCCATGTGTTGATCGGTCTTAAGGATGCTGCAGGTAAGGAACGCACCGATGCAGATGCGCTGAAGCTGGCCAAGGAAGTGAAGGCTAAGCTGGATGGCGGGGCGGACTTTGCTGCGACAGCCAAACAATACTCTGATGATACCGGGTCCAAGGAAAGCGGCGGTGAAATTAAGGACAAGGCCCTGGGCGGATATGTGGAGGAATTCAAGAAGGCTGCCCAGACGCTGGCGCTGAATACGATTAGTGATCCGGTCAAGACCGTTTACGGTTATCACGTGATGGAAGTGGAATCCCGAACAGAGACCCCTTTTGATAAGCTGACCGATGAACAGAAGGGAACCATCAAGGGGTCACTCGCGTCCCAGGCTCTGGAATCGTACCTTGAGAAGGATCTGAAATCACTCGATGTCAAAATTAATTTGCCGAAGAGCTCTGCAGCTGCGGGAGCAGCAAATGGCGGAACTAAGCCTACAGCCGCACCAAGCGCTAAGGCTCCGGCTGCAACGGAAGCGGCCCAATAATATACGACAGATATCAATAAGACGGCCCCCTCGCATAATGTGAGGGGGCCGTCTCCGTTTATATAATACATGCGGGATCGATGTATAAGGAACTGGGAAGAGATGAATACTATGGTCAGATATTTCGATAAATCACTGGGATTATCCATTCCCATAATGAACAGTAGTTGGACCATACTTCTTAAGAAAGCGGGGCAACATGTGAAATGAAAGCTACTGGAATTGTTCGCCGTATTGATGACCTCGGCCGAGTTGTTATCCCCAAAGAAATTAGACGTACTTTGCGTATCCGTGAAGGTGATCCACTGGAAATCTTCGTCGACCGTGACGGTGAAGTCATACTGAAAAAGTATTCTCCGATTGGGGAATTGGGCGATTTTGCCAAGGAGTATGCAGAATCACTCTTTGAAGGAACAGGCCATATTACCATGATCACCGACCGCGACACTTTTATCGCTTTGGCTGGAGGTTCAAAAAAAGATTATCTAGAGAAACAGGTTGGGGTGTTGCTTGAGAAAGTAATGGAGAGCCGGAAGACTGTACTTGAAACGAATGCAGGCAGCTATGACATTGGTAAAGACCATCCGGAATCCGTCTCTTCGTATGTGGCTGCACCCATCATTTCCGGTGGAGACCCCATCGGCTGTGTCGTCCTGCTGAATAAGGATGACTCGGTGAAAATGGCGCAGATGGAAGTGAAAATGGCCGAAACCGCGGCTGCCTTCCTGGGCAAACAAATGGAGCAGTAACTTCTGTGGCATGGAAGCCCCGCTTCCCCTTTGGCGAAATAAGCCAAGCGGGTGGCGGGGTTTTTGTCGTGGGGTGTCCCTATGCGTTATAATATAGAAATTCATCCCATCATAGCAGTTATAGCTGTAGAAGCAGGTATATGTATGAAACTTAAGTCGCAAGGCTCGAAACTGCTGCAAGGGGCATTCATTCTTAGTGCAGCAGCCATCCTATCGAAGCTGATTGGCACCCTGCAGAAAATCCCGCTGCAAAATCTGGGCGGAGATGCTGTATTCGGTATTTATAACACGGTATATCCACTGTACACCATGCTGGTAACAGTGGCGATGCTGGGCCTGCCGTCAGCTGTTTCCAAATTCGTGGCAGAAGCTTCTGCGGGTAGGGAAGAGCAGGAAGGACGCCGGATACTGAGGCTCTCTGCTGTCCTTACCGGTGTGAGCGGGGTGGTAATTGGAATTCTGGTCTACGCAGGTGCGCCACTCCTCTCGGCATGGGTCGGCAATTCGCATATTACCCCTGCACTACGGGCCAGCGCGTGGGGGCTGGCCGTTGTTCCGCTAATGGCTGCGCTGCGGGGCTATTTTCAGGGCCTTCATAATATGGTCCCTACTGCCGTCTCCCAGGTGGCCGAGCAGTCGGTGCGCGTTGCTGTTATGATCGCACTGCTGCTATATCTGACTTCGATTCATGCAGATGCGTCAGGCATTGCCGCCGGGGCGCTACTGGGCTCAGCCGGAGGAGGTGCAGCCGGTCTGCTCATCATGCTGCTGTATCTGCGGAGGCACCGCCGCCGTCAAGCGGAGCCGGGGCTTGCTGCCACATCGGAAGTGATGGCTGAGACTTCATGGACACAAGAGCAGAGAACGGCAGCTCCCGCCAGTCCGAAGTCGAGTACACGCATCCTGCAGTTGCTGGCCTATGGGCTTCCAGTTATGCTGGGGGCACTGGCCGTGCCGCTCATCGGGCTGGTAGATGTATTCACTGTTCCCCGCCTGCTGTCCTCTGGCGGGAGCGAAGCGTCTGCGATGGCGCAGTTCGGGATCTACAACCGCGGCCTGCCGCTGGTGCAGATCGTCACGATGCTCGCTACTTCGCTGTCTGTGGTCTTCATCCCGGCACTCGCAGAAGCCAAGTACCGGGGCGATCTGGGGCTAATCCAGACCCGCGTCAGCTTGTCGCTGCGTTGGTTCTGGCTGCTGGGCCTGGCCGCCTCCGCAGGCCTGGCGGTGCTTGCGGAGCCGATCAATGTGGCACTGTACGGCGACGCTTCCGGCAGCAGCACGATGACCTGGCTGGCCTTCACCGCCGCTGGCGGTACGGTCAGCATCATCTCGGCCGCGCTGCTGCAGGGCCTTGGCGCCGTGCGCGCGCCGGCGCTGCACCTCCTGGCCGCCGCGCTGCTCAAGGCGGCCCTGAACCTGCTGCTCGTGCCGCAGCAGGGCATTACCGGCGCGGCCATCGCCAGCGTGGCCGCGCATGGGTTCGCAGCAGCGCTGAACGTGCTGCTGCTGCACCGCCAGGGCCATCTGCGGCTGCGCCTGGCAGATGCCCTGCTGCGGCCCGCGCTGCTGCTGGCGGGCCTGGCCCTGGCCGCTAGCGCCGTGAGCTACGCTACCGGCGCTGCGGCAGAAGCCGCGGGCCTTGGCGGCAGCCGCACCGCGGCCCTGGCGCAGAGCCTGCTCGGCGTGCTCGCAGGCTGCGCTGTCTTCGCCATCGGCACGGTAGTCCTTCGCCTGCTGAGCGAAAGTGAACTGCGCCAGCTGCCGGGCTTCGGCCCGAGGCTGGCGGACAAGCTGAAGAAGCTGCGCCTGTTTCCCTAAAGCCGGCAACGCTGGCTTGGATTAGGCTAGTCCCTCCGGTTTATCCGTAAAGGGTCTGGCCGGTCATAAATCAACGCTAGCAGTCCTGTTGAAATGCGGTACGGATTGAAATACCAGCACTACATAGAGCGGTCACATGCTATTAAGGGCAGCGGCCGCCTGGAAGGAGTAGAATCGCATGAGTGCAACACTAACAGTGGTTGGGCTTGGCTCGGGGAATCCGGACCGGCTGACGCTGGGCATTATCAAGAAGCTGAAGGCGGCATCTATCGTTTACGTTCGGACTGCAGAGCATCCGGTCATGGCGGCTCTGGCTGAGCTTGGGATTGCTTCACAGTCGTTTGACAGCCTGTATGAATCGTTGTCATCTTTTCCTGAAGTATATGAAGCGATTACGGCGAAATTAATCGAGGAAGCGGGTTCGGCGCCGTTGGGTACAGAAATGGTCTATGCCGTTCCGGGACATCCGATGGTTGCCGAGTCGGCTGTTTCTTTGCTGCGGGAACGCTGCCCGCAAGCGGGAATCAAGCTGGATATTCTAGGCGGGGAAAGCTTCCTGGACGAGGCTTTTGTGCGTCTGGGTTTTGATCCGATTGAGGGCTTTCAGCTTTTGGATGCCTCGGGCATCCGCAGCTCCCAGCTTCAGCCCGAGCTGCATACACTGATCGGCCAGGTGTACGACAGCTTTACGGCCTCCGAGACCAAGCTTTGCCTTATGGAGCTGTATCCGCCGGAGTATGAGATCATTGTAGGGCATGCACTCGGAGTGGAAGGTGAAGAGCAGATAGACCGCGTACCGCTCTATGAGCTTGACCGCCTTACAGGCTTTGGCAATCTCTCGCTAGTCTATGTGCCGGCGAACCGAGAAGAGACAGCAAGACGGCGCAGCTTTGCCCGTCTGCATGAGATCGTTGATATTCTGCGCAGTCCGGAGGGCTGTCCCTGGGACCGGGAACAGACTCATGAGTCGCTGCGTAAGAATCTGATTGAGGAAACTTACGAGGTGCTCGAAACTATTGACGAGGATGATCCGGATCATATGAAGGAAGAGCTGGGAGACCTGCTGCTCCAGATTATGCTGCATGCCCAGATGGAAGAGGAGCTCGGAACTTTTAATGTCTATGATGTGATTGAAGGCCTCAATGACAAGCTGATTTTCCGTCATCCGCATGTATTCGGGGATACCGAAGCGGGCAATGCCGAAGAGGCGCTGAAGAATTGGGAGGGCATGAAGGCTGAGGAGAAACGGCGCAAGGGCCTGAAACCTGAAGCTGACTCTGCGCTTAGTGGAGTTCCCCGTGATCTTCCGGCGCTGATGAAAGCTTATAAGCTGCAGAAGAAAGCTTCCAGGGTAGGCTTCGATTGGGACAACGTTCATGACGTTCTGGCCAAAGTCCGCGAGGAGGCAGACGAACTGCAGGAGGCTATCGAGAACGGTGCTTCAGCGGAGGAGCAGATGCTGGAGCTGGGGGATCTGTTATTTGCAGCCGCCAATGCCGCCCGCTTTATCGATGCGGACCCGGAAGAGGCGCTGACCCGCACCAACCGCAAATTTGTCTCTCGGTTTCATTATATTGAGCAGCAGTTGCGCAGCCAGGGAGCTACCGTTCAGGAGAGCAGCCTGGAACAGATGGAAGCACTCTGGCAGGAAGCAAAAAAGGAAGAACGAAAGCTGTAATTTTATAGAGTTGCCCGTACAGCCGGTATAGCCCTCCGATAAAGCGGCAATGCTGTGAATGCGCCCAAATCTCTGATTTGAAATGCAAAGAGTAGTTTATAGTGTTATAGTGCTATAAGCCCGGGATTTTTCGGCGGGAAATAGAAGGATACTCTATAGCACTCAGCATATTAAGACTTATATTTTTAAAAAATTGGCGGTTCGTGGCAGGAATTCGGGTTGGCATCAAGAATATCATAAAGACGAAATGACGGTTTGCGGCTTATCCTGGCGCACAATCGCGTTTCATTTATTTTTTTGTATCCTAGGAGGAACTTCAAATTATGAACAAGACAGATTTGGTTAACAACATTTCCGAAAAAAGCGGATTGGCAAAAAAAGATGTAGAAGCTGTATTGAACGGAGTACTGGGCGAAATTACCGAAGCCCTTGCACAAGGCGATAAAGTGCAGCTGATCGGATTCGGTACCTTTGAAACCCGCAAACGTTCCGGCCGCTCCGGCCGCAACCCGCAAACGGGCACACCGATTGAAATTCCAGAATCGACTGTACCGGCCTTCAAGGCTGGCAACAAGCTCAAAGAAGCCGTCAACTAATGCGTCTTGATAAATTCCTGAAAGTCTCCCGCTTGATCAAGCGCCGCACAGTGGCCAAGGATGTGTCCGAACAAGGCCGGGTGCTGATCAACGGGAAAGAATCCAAGCCGAGCAGTACAGTGAAGATCGGCGACGAGATCACTGTGCAATTCGGTCAAAAACTTGTGACGGTCAAAGTGGAAAAGCTGGTCGAAACGACCCGCAAGGACGAGGCCGCAGGTATGTATACACTGCTTCGTGAAGAGCCTGTTGCCAAAAGCAGCGGCCTCGACTGGTAAGCAGATTTGTAAAGTTTCTAGAAAAGCGCTGCTCTGCATTCTGTGGAGTATGCGCTTTTTTTGAAAATATAAGAGTTTCGAGGTTCACGCAATAAATTAGCCGTTTCCACTTGTGCCGTTTCTGTTCTATAACCTCTCCTTCCCCCATAGATTAGAATCAAGAAGGAGGGGTACATGCTATGATCGAGCCAGTAAAAGTCAATAAACAGCACGATCTGCACATGCACAGCCGCAAACAGCTGGAGCTTACCGGTGTGCAGAACGTGGAAAGCTTCGACAGCGAAGAGTTTCTGCTGCGTACGGAACTTGGCCATCTCACCATTCGGGGAAATCATTTACATATCAAAAACTTAAGTCTGGAGAATGGCATATTGTCTCTGGAGGGCAATGTGCAATCCCTGATTTATCTAGATCCCGGAGCGCAAGGTAAAAATAAAGGATTACTCGGCAAGCTGTTTAAATGAATCCCACAGTTCAGTGGATGACCCTGTTCTATATGATGCTGGCCGGCACAGCCATGGGACTGGCCTATGACAGCTACCGGGTGCTGTCGCTGAAATTAAGCTTTCCCAAGTGGCTGAATGCGCTTCTCGATCTCTTGTATTGGTTATGGGCGGCGCTGCTGGTCTTTCGCATGCTTTATGCCGGAAATCAGGGACAATTGAGGTTTTATGTCTTCTTGGGACTGTTTCTAGGCGTATGGATCTATTTTTTAATCTTCAGTGTTACGGTGCGCCGTTTTGTGGTAATGTTAATTCAGTCGGTTCAGTATACGTGCAGACTGCTATGGAGAGTTATAGAAGTGTTAATAGGTGTACCGCTGCGCTTGTTGTGGCGCCTCTTGAGAGGCATACTGCAGCTGTTGGGCCGTATCCTGTTATTTATTCTAAAGCTGCTGCTGCGTCTAACGAAACCCATTTGGGTATTTCCTGTAAGGTGGATCTCTCCACATGTTTCCCGGCTCCGCCACAGCGGCTGGGTCACGAGATGCGTAGCATGGATACACACCAAAAGGAAACACTGACTTGAACTGGAGGAACGCTGCATGAACAGATTCTCTGCGGAAGAGAAGGGGAATAGCCATAAAGCTTCGGCCGCAGGCACGAAGAGAAGGAAATTCATATGGACGCTCGTTGTTGCTGTGTTTTTTGGCTGGGCCGGTTTTATTTTCTTTGCCCAGAGTGCGGCTATTGCAGAAAAGAGTGAACAGCTCGCCAAGAAGCAAGAGAGCAATGAGACGGTGACCACTTCCCTTAATCAACTGAAATATGAAGTATCCCGCCTGAATGATGATGAGTATGTCGGACAATTGGCGCGTAAATGGTACAATATGTATCCTAAAGGCGAAACACCTATTCGTACAGAGCAATCAGGGAAATAAAGCAGGCCAAAAGGGGCTTTCGCTGTGTTGCCTTGATTTGTTCTTTACTGTATAATCAAATCACCGCAGACAGGATGGACTTTATATTCGTCTGTATATTTTTAAGGGAGGATCATTTTATTCTATGGCAATTGAAGTGGGCACCAAGTTAGAGGGCAAGGTGACAGGCATCACGCATTTCGGAGCATTTGTGGATCTGTCAGGAGGTGTCACAGGTCTCGTTCACATCTCGGAAATCGCCGATAATTACGTCAAAGATGTTAATGATCATTTGAAGATTGCTGATGTGGTGACCGTCAAAGTGATTAACGTTGACAAGGACGGTAAGATCGGACTTTCCATTAAGCAGGCCGTAGATAAGCCGGCATCGGAAGTACGTCCCCCCAGAGCTCCAAGACCTGAACGTCCAAGCGGTGGAGACCGTTTCGGCGGCGGTGGCGGCAGTGGTGGAGGCGGCGGTGGATTTAATCGTGAACGGGGAGGGCGTCCATTCAAGCCTGCAGCCGGTAAACCTTCATTCGAGGATAAAATGTCACGCTTCCTGAAAGACAGCGAAGAACGGATATCTTCGATCAAGAAGAACACAGAAGGAAAGCGTGGAGGCCGTGGGGCCAAGCGCGTATAGTTTCATACATGTACATCATTAATAACCGCCGGGGGCATAATTGCCCTTTGCGGTTTTTTTGTATGCCGGGAATGAGAAGACTTGCGCTACTAAAAATAATGGAATAGACACTGTGAAATCAAGTTCCACCTGGTAGGGCTATTTTGTCGGCTGAAAACAAATTCCCGACAGTATCCTTGCCATTCTCACATAACTCCAGAGCAATCGCTGACGAATGACTGCAGCCGCAGGTATGTAAAATGTGGAAGGACTTTCCATAATCTCCGCCAACCGGCTGTCCCGCAAGGGATGCGCAGGCTTCTCCACAGAATGTCGGCACAGGCTTTTTTGTCGGAAATTTCTTACAGGCTGCCCTCCGTTTCTGACAAACTTTCCAAAGACCCCCGCTATATAATGAGACTCATAAATTCTTAAACGGGTGGTGTAGAGGAATGGGTAAAAGCAATGTGGTGAATTTGCCGGAGTGGACAAGAACTGGAAGCAATGACAAAGATCAGAGGGATAGCTGGGGGGACCGGGCTAAGGCGTGGAGTCTGAAGCAGCCGGTAATCCAGCTTTTCATAGTGAAAAAGTGGATGCTGCTTCTGAGTCTTATGGGTTTTCTGCTCGGCCGCGCGATGATACTGGAAGAGCTGTCCCCTTTTGCTGCAGCTTACTTTGCCGTTATTGTATTTATGCGTAAAGACTCCATCTTGCCTGTAGCCGGCGCAATTATCCTTGGGAGCCTCTTTACTCCATTCCCCGGTGCCATAATAGTAGCCGCAGAGCTAATTATCTTTCTCTTGATTTATAAAGGCTTGGAGAGCTTTCAAAAAGTGGAGCTTTCCTATGCGCCGCTGATGGTCTTCGTCTCTTCGTTTATGGTGGGGTTATTCCAAATCGTCATTGGGCCCTCGATTACCTGGTATTCGCTGATGATGGCAACACTGAATGCTCTGCTCGGATTCGTGCTTACTCTGGTATTCTTGCAGGCGCTTCCGATCTTTACGTATAAGCAAAAAAGCAGGGCGCTGCGTAATGAGGAAGTACTCTGCCTGATTATACTGCTGGCCTCAGTGATGACCGGCCTTGTGGGCTGGAGTGTAGGCGGATTATCGCTTGAGCATATCCTATCCCGCTTTCTGATTCTGCTGTTTGCCTTGGCTGGAGGTGCCCCGCTTGGTGCAGCCGTCGGTGTGGTTACCGGACTGATCCTCAGTCTGGCGGATATTGGGGCGATTTATCAGATGAGTCTCCTCGCCTTCTCAGGGATGCTGGCAGGCATGATGCAATCCGGGCGCAAAGGTGCGGTCTCTATCGGGATGCTGCTCGGCTCAACCATTCTGTCCGTCTACTTCCTGGGTCCGGGTGATGTGATGGCCTCTACCTGGGAGACCTGCGCAGCGGTAGTGTTGTTTCTTCTTACACCTAAAGGAATGATTTCTGCCATTGCCAAGTATGTACCGGGCACGCCAGACCATAGCCGTTCCCAACATGAATATGCGAGAAGGGTAAGGGATATTACAGCCGATCGGGTAACCCAGTTCTCCCAGGTATTCCGCCAATTATCGAGCAGCTTTGGTCAGATTCCCCGTGCCGGGGAAGCCGGTAAATCGGATCGTGAAATGGAGGATTTCATGAATACCGTGACCGAAGGAGCCTGCTCGGGCTGCATCCGCCGCTCCCATTGCTGGGATACCAAGTTCTATCAGACCTACCGCTATATGACCGATATGATGACAACGGTAGAGGAGTGCCCCGGCATTACGGCTGCCCAGCTTCCGCCGGAATGGAGCCGGATCTGCGGCAAAACTGCTGAGGTATTAGAAGTGATGAAAGGTCAATATGATCTATACCAGCATGATATGCGCTGGAAAAGACAAATATACGATAGCCGCCAATTTGTTGCCGAGCAGCTGTCAGGCGTGTCCCAGGTGATGGAGGATCTGGCCAAAGAGATCAAACGTGAAGGGCAGGCCATGTACCGTCAGGAAGGACAGATTCGTGAAGCACTGGAGAAGCTCGGCTTGTCCATCCACAGCATTGAGATTCTGAGCCTGGACCCGGGCCGGGTAGAGATCGAAGTCGTGCATGCCTATACCCGCGGCTTTGATGAATGCCGGAAGATGATTGCTCCGCTGCTCACTGACATTCTGGAGGAAAATATTGCAGTCGTAAATGAAACGGCGGTTCATCCCCGGGAGGGATTGTCGATGGTGACCTTTGGATCGGCCAAAGCCTATGAGGTAAATACAGGTGTTGCAGGAGCAGCCAAAGGCGGTGATATGCTATCGGGAGACAGCTTTAGCACTGTAGAGCTGGGCAATGGAACCTTTGCTGTCTCCATCAGTGATGGTATGGGCAACGGGGAGCGGGCCCGCATGGAGAGCAGCGCCGCGCTCGGGATGCTGGAAAAGCTGCTGCAGTCGGGGATGGACGAGAAACTCGCGGTCAAATCCGTTAATTCTATTCTGCTCCTGCGTTCTCCGGACGAATTCTATGCGACTGTGGATATGGCGCTGATTGACCAGTATTCAGCACAGACTACGTTTATGAAAATCGCGTCAGCCCCCAGCTTCATCCGGCGGGGAAGTGAGGTCATTCCTGTTACAGCCAGCAATCTGCCGATTGGAATCATCAAGGATATTGAGGTTGACCTCGTCAGTATGCAGCTGCGTCCAGGGGATATTTTAATAATGATGACCGATGGTATTTATGATGCACCCGGATATGCCGTTAATAAAGAAATATGGATGAAACGCTTAATCCAGGAGCTTGAGGGTGATGACCCCCAGGTGCTGGCCGATGATCTGCTGGAAAAGGTTATCCGGTATCAAGGTAATGAAATCCATGATGATATGACGATCGTAGTCAGCCGCTTGGATCACTTCCATCCGGAATGGTCCAGCCTGCATTTGCCCGGTATTGGCCGGATGGAGCGCCCGCGCACCGTAAGCTAATCTATCATTTAACTGATACTGTTTTTTGCAGCTATAACCGCTGGCTCAGATACGGATCGGAGAGGAATTTTGGAGCTGGAGAAGCGCTAGCGTTCGCCTTCGCCTTTGTCTTCTGATTTCAACCGCAAAGGGCGGTTTCCAAACAAGAAATCAGAAGACAACAGCGACCGGAAGCCCAAAACTTCCTTGCAGTGACGCATTTTCACGCATGATTTAATTCATTTTTCCCCGCTAGCGGCGTTTGAAATCTCTCTACCTTGGATATGCTAGAAACATATACAAGGAAGGGAGTGATCGGTCATGAAGCAAATCCTGCTTATTACTGACGGTTGTTCGAACGTAGGGGAGAGTCCGGTGATGGCTGCGGCGCATGCGCGTCAGGAAGGCATCACCGTTAATGTGGTCGGTGTAGTCGATTATGGCACCATCGGGGAGCTTGGCAGCCAAGAGATTGCGGATATTGCCAAGGCCGGCGGCGGTATCAGCCGGATCGTAGGAACGCCGCAGCTGGCACAGACGATTCAGATGATGACCCGCAAGACAGTGGTTCAGACGATTCAACAGGCGGTTAATAAAGAGGTAAAAAAAATACTCGGAGAAGGCTCACTGGAAGAGCTGCCTCCGCTGCAGCGCTCGCAGGTGGTTACAGTTGTCGATGAATTGACCGAAACCTCACCACTGCGTATTGCGCTTTTGATCGATGCCAGTGCGAGCATGAAGCCTAAGCTGGGTGCTGTAGAAGATGCGATCCGTGATCTGGCGCTTAGCCTGGAGGCCCGGGAGGGTAAGAGCGAAATAGCCGTTTTCCATTTTCCGGGACGCTCCAGCAGTGAGGATGCCGTGCTGGATATGGACTGGACACATAATGTGTCGGAGGTCCGCTCCTTGTTCTCCAAGCTTAAGATGCGTGGGGCCACGCCTACCGGACCGGCCATATTCAAGGTGCTTGAGCATTACCGTTATGATACACTGGATGGACACCGTGAACGTCCGACAGATGACGGTTACGATGAAAAAGAAGGGATGATTGGTGGGTATGTCGTCTAATCCGCCCTATCCTGCCGGCACGGTAATCAGCGGCAAATGGCGGGGGAACCGTTATGTCGTTGAGCGGATGCTGGGAAGAGGAGCGAACGGAACCGTATATCTGGTGCAGCGGGAAGGCAGACGGGAGCACTATGCCCTCAAGATCGGTAACGATACCCTTGAGCTGCAATCCGAGATCAATGTTCTGACCAGCCTGCAATCCAGCAGGAAGCGAAAAGAGCATCGTGCACACCGTGAATCCCCCTTGTCTTCCTATTTACTCGAATCAGATGATTTTAAAGACGCCGACAGCGTACCATTTTATGTTATGCGTTATGTGGAGGGCCGGCCGCTGCACCATTTTTTAGCCAAGAACGGAGCCTCCTGGCTAGGTCTGGTTGGCCTCAAGCTGCTGGAGAAGCTACGGAATCTGCACGAGTGCGGCTTTGTGTTTGGAGATTTGAAGCCAGAGAACGTAATGGTGTCCAATTACGGAGAGGCAGAGCTGATTGATTACGGCGGTGCCAGCCCGCTGGGCCGCAGCGTGAAGCAATTTACCGAATGGCATGACCGCGGGTACTGGAATGCGGGCAGCCGTATGGGTGACGAGAATTATGATCTGTTTGCCTTTGCTGTGCTGTGTCTGCGTTTGCTGGATGAAGAAGGGTTGAAGACAGCTGCCTCCCAGCTGCCGCAGACTAGAAGTGCCGACGAGCTGCTGAAGCTGGCCAGAACTTTGCCCGATAAGAAGCTCTCCGCTTGGCTGTGTCTGGCACTTAAAGGCGGATTCCCGGGAACGGAGGCGGCAACAGAAGCCTGGAGGACCCATATCTACAATTCAAGAAAACCGGGGAAAGAATCAATGGCGACACCCGGCTGGTTAAAAAGTGCATTCGCGCTATCCTTATTTTTGCTGGTATTTACGATTTACTACGTATTTCGATTTTGAAATTATACATAATATCGGGAGGTCTTGGCATCTCATGCCAGTTCCGGCCCGTTACCGGGTGAGAAAGGGAGCCGTATGGAGCAAATGAAAGAACTGGTGGAATCCGTATTGGAGTCTGCAGCCGAGCATCAGCTATGGTCGCCCCATGACACCATTGTAGTCGCAGTTTCCGGAGGGCCGGACTCTGTGGCTCTTTTGCATATTCTGTATGAAATCGCCTTGAACCGGATACCGCTAACCTTAATCTGTGCGCATGTGAATCATGGCTTTCGAGCAGAATCGGCAGAAGAAGCGGAATCTGTCCGTGCCATGGCTCGTGAGCTCGGGCTTCCCTTTGAAATGGCAGAGTTTGATATTCCCTCTCTCGTCAAGGAGAGCGGTCTTGGACCGGAGGGAGCAGCACGGCAGAAACGCTATCAGTTTCTCATCGATACGGCGCACCGCTATGGAGCCCGTTCGGTTGCGTTGGCTCACCATGCAGACGATCAGGCCGAAACTGTGCTGATGCGTATGCTTCGGGGAAGCGGTCCTTCAGGCCTTGGGGGGATGCGGTGGAAACGCACCGAAAAAAAGGTGGAACTCATCCGGCCCTTCCTGCGTATTAACAAAACAGCTCTTGTCGAATTGTGCCAGCAGGAGGGGTTTTCCTATGCTGAGGATGCCAGTAATTTAAAGACGGAGTATAGACGCAACGCGGTAAGGCTGGAACTGATTCCAACGCTTGAAGAGTACAATCCCAGAGTGAAGCAGTCACTACTTCAATTGTCTGAAATTGTTCAGGCGGAAGATGAATTTATGGAAGCGGCAGCGGGAAAATGTTTTGATGAGCTCGTTCTGGTCGATTCTGGAAAATGCTCTCTGAAGAGGACCTCATTTGCGGCCGTACCCTCTGCTTTACAACGGCGTTTGATTAAACTAATATTAAATTATCTGTCGGCGGATTCATCGAGCTTGGATTTTCCCAAGATTGAAGCAGTACGCCGGGGAACGCTGCAGGAGCATCCCACGGTATGGAGTTTGAATTTGGGTAGCGGACTGACCTGTATGCGGCAATATGATACTATTGTGTTCTTGTCCAAGCCTCCGAAGCAGCAATTAAGCTATACATATCGGCTGTCTTTGCCTCATCCCCGTATTGAAATTAAGGAGATAGGAAAAGTATTGACGATGTCGGTGCTGGAGAGAGAAAATTTTTCTGTACTGGGGGAGGACTTTGGGGAAATGTTGGCGTGGTTTGACAGCAGCGAGCTGGTCCTGCCACTCACCATCCGTTCCCGTTTGCCTGGAGATACCATAAGGGTTATGGGATTAAACGGAAGCAAAAAGGTAAAAGATATTTACATTGATGATAAAATACCTTCTTCCGAACGCTCTGCGATTCCCCTTGTTTGTGATGGTCTGGGCAATATCGTCTGGATTCCGGGCGTTAGACGCTCGATGCATGCCGCAGTAGGGCGGCACACGGCCTCGGTTCTTTTATTGTCTCTGGAGGATATGGAGAAGAGCGAAGAGGCGTAATGGTCAAAGTAAGTCTTTCATAGTATAACTTAGGAGGTTCGCAAGTTGCAGAACGATATTCAGGAAATCTTGATCAGCGAAGAGGAAATTCAACAAAGAATCAGGGAACTCGGCGCCCAGCTGAGTACGGAATATGCAGGACGCACGCCACTCGTCATCTGTGTGCTAAAAGGCGCGTTTATCTTTATGGCAGATTTGGTTAAAGTCATTACAGTGCCTGTTGAAATGGATTTCATGGCTGTATCCAGCTATGGAGCATCCACCAAATCCTCAGGCGTAGTCAAAATCATCAAGGATCTGGACGCTTCCGTTGAGGGACGCGATGTTCTGATTGTGGAGGACATTATTGACAGCGGGCTTACGCTTAGCTATTTGATTGAAATGCTTCAAGGGCGCAATGCTGCATCAGTGACTGTGGTCACCTTGTTCGACAAACCCGCAGGGCGCACAGTTAGTCTGGAAGCCGCGTATACCGGATTTGTAATTCCGGACGAATTCGTAGTAGGGTATGGACTGGATTATGCCGAGCAGTATCGGAACCTCCCTTACGTCGGTGTACTGAAGCCTGAAATTTATTCCAAATGAGCTAATCGCAGCCTTAGATCTACGGATCCGTTCCCTGGCTTCTGTCAAATTTGAGGAGTCTGGGCAGGCTATGGTACAATAACTTGAGTGTTGTGAGAGGAGGTAGGGGATGAATCGGTTCATCCGGAATTCTGGTTTTTATTTGATTTTATTTTTAGTCGTGGTGGGCATTGTCCAGTTTGTAAGCAATGGAAATGAATCCGCCGATTTCCCTAGATATGATGAGTTAAGACAGGAGATCAAGAATAACAATGTGAAGAGCATGACGATTCAGTTCGAAGGCAATGCTTTTGCCGTAACCGGCGAATATAAACAGCAGCCTTCAGGTGCTAAATCGAAGAACTTTTCCACATTTGTTCCTCCTACAGATCAAGCCATTAATGAACTCGTAGCTGCCAGTGATAATAACGGCATAGAGTTATCGCAGAAGAAGATGGAAGGTGACAGCATTTGGCTGACGTTCCTTTCTTCCATCATTCCGCTGGTTATCATGTTCATCCTGTTCTTCTTCCTGTTTAATCAGGCACAGGGTGGCGGCGGCAAGGTAATGAATTTCGGTAAGAGCAAGGCCCGGTTATATAATGAAGAGAAGAAGAAAATTAGTTTCGAGGATGTTGCAGGGGCCGATGAAGAGAAGCAGGAGCTTGTCGAAGTCGTGGAATTCCTCAAAGATCCGCGTAAATTTGCCGCAGTAGGTGCCCGCATTCCTAAGGGTGTGCTTCTCGTGGGCCCTCCAGGTACAGGTAAAACCCTGTTGGCCCGTGCGGTAGCCGGTGAAGCCGGGGTTCCTTTCTTCAGCATCTCCGGTTCCGACTTCGTCGAAATGTTCGTCGGTGTCGGCGCTTCCCGAGTACGTGATTTGTTCGAGAACGCTAAGAAGAATGCACCTTGTATCATCTTTATCGATGAAATAGATGCGGTTGGACGTCAGCGTGGCGCAGGACTTGGCGGCGGACATGACGAACGTGAACAAACCCTCAACCAATTGCTCGTTGAAATGGACGGTTTTGGCGGTAATGAAGGAATAATTATCGTTGCGGCTACCAACCGTGCAGATATCCTTGACCCGGCCCTGCTTCGTCCAGGACGCTTTGACCGTCAGATTACAGTGGATCGTCCGGATGTGAAAGGCCGCGAAGCTGTACTCAAGGTTCATTCCCGCAATAAGCCATTGACGAAGGACGTTAGACTTGACGTTATCGCCAAGCGTACTACCGGTTTCACTGGAGCGGATTTGGAGAACCTGCTAAATGAGGCAGCCCTCCTCGCTGCACGGCGTAACCGTAAGGATATTTCCATGAACGAAGTGGATGAAGCTATTGACCGGGTAATCGTAGGTACCGAGAAACGCAGCCGTGTCATTAGTGATCGCGAGAAGCGTATTGTGGCTTACCACGAAGCAGGTCATACGATTGTCGGTTATTTCCTGGAGCATGCGGATATGGTTCACAAGGTGACCATCATCCCGCGTGGCCGTGCAGGCGGATACGTAATTATGCTTCCGAAAGAAGACCGGATGCTTGTTACCAAGCAGGAATTGCTTGATAAGGTAACCGGACTCCTTGGCGGGCGTGTCGCTGAAGAGCTATTCATTGGAGAGATCGGTACAGGCGCATACAGTGACTTCCAGCAGGCTACGCGAATTGTCCGCAGCATGATTATGGAATACGGTATGAGTGATAAGCTGGGACCTATGCAGTTCGGTACTTCTCAGGGCCAGGTTTTCCTGGGCCGTGATATCGGGCATGAGCAGAATTACAGTGACTCCATTGCATACGAGATCGATCAGGAGATGCAGAACTTTATCCGCAGCAGTTATGAACGCTGTAAAGAGCTGCTGACCAAATACTCCAAAGAGATGCACCTGATTGCCAATACGCTTCTTGAAAAAGAAACGCTGGAGCTGGATCAGATCAAGGAATTGATCGAGCA
Source organism: Paenibacillus sp. P3E (assembly GCF_001909045.1). Classification (NCBI taxonomy): domain Bacteria; kingdom Bacillati; phylum Bacillota; class Bacilli; order Caryophanales; family Paenibacillaceae; genus Paenibacillus; species Paenibacillus sp. P3E. The sequence goes on from NZ_LVWH01000172.1 coordinate 45,094, forward strand.
GGGTTATCTGACCGAAGACGGCAAACCGGTAGAATTACCTGGCGTTACTCACGAAGAAGGCGAGCCTGTCATTGATTCCATTGGTGATGTGCGTGTCCGCATTCAAGGTAAAGCTGAGGATACCTCTACTACTATCGGGGACTTGTCCAAGGATATTCCGAACAACCCGGATACAGAGCATGGAAACGGCTCGGATGACGGCAATAAAGACGGTGGCGGAAGTCTCGTCTAGATTGTAAGTGATATAAGATCCGGAGAACCCTAAGGTTCTCCGGATTTTTTTATCTTTTCAGTGCCCAGATGAACGTCTTCTGCCAGTCGGGTTACATTGACAGTGGGTGGAACGTTGTGTACATTAGTGATTAAATATTAAATAATATATGACGAATCAATCGCAGGGCTGGGTGGCTGCTGCGTACCCGCAAATTTCGGGGAGATTGCTAAGTATGTGCCGGCTAAAAGCCGTGAAGACATAAGGGGGAGAACAGACCGTGGAAGCTCTGGCGCTTGAGCGCAAGCAGGAACAGAATCGTGAACTTCGTGTGCGCCTCGAACAGCTTAAGAAAGAACGGAACGCAATCATTTTGGCTCATTATTATCAGCGTGATGAAATTCAGGAAGTGGCAGATTTTCGGGGAGACTCATTTTTACTTGCCCAAAAGGCAGCCGAAACTGATGCTGATGTAATTGTATTCTGCGGTGTCCACTTCATGGGAGAGAGCGCCAAAATTCTGGCTCCGAATAAAACGGTCCTTATTCCGGATGAGCGCGCTGGCTGTCCGATGGCTGACATGGTGAATGTGGATGGTTTGCGCAAGCTGAAGGCACAGCACCCTAATGCCAAAGTCGTTACCTATATCAATTCGTCAGCGGAAATCAAGGCGGAAACGGATATTTGCTGTACATCTGCCAATGCGGTGAAGGTTATTGAATCGCTGGATGCCGAAGAAATTATCTGGGTGCCTGACAAGAACCTGGGCCAATATGTTCAGGATCAGACCGGCAAGAAGCTAATCATCTGGGAAGGCTACTGTAACACCCATGACATGCTCACCGTCAAAGATGTAATTGAAATGAGAGCAAAATATCCGGAAGCTGAATTTGTAGTTCATCCGGAATGCCGTCCTGAGGTAGTGGCCATGGGTGATTATGTAGGCAGTACTACATCCATTATTGATTATTGTAAAAAATCCGGCCGCAAGCAGTTCATTGTTGGAACAGAAGATGGCACCGGCTATCAGCTCCGTAAAGACAGTCCGGATAAAGAGTTTCATTTTGCCACTAAATTTCTCGTTTGCCCTAATATGAAAGTAAATAATCTCAAAAAACTGGTCAAATGCCTGGAGACGATGAAGCCGCAGATTTATGTACCGCCCGCTGTCGCCGACAAAGCCAGAACATCCCTAGAGCGCATGCTACAAGTCCGGTAGCATGCGCTACTCTTTCGTTGAAACAGGTGAAAAGCGGTCATGATTCCACAATATTTGGTTGATTTCGACCTTAGCGAGCTTCCAACAGTCCAAACGGATTGTATCGTCATCGGTTCAGGCATCGCCGGTTTGTTCACAGCGATCAAAGCCAGTGAAGACCGGAAAGTCATTATGATAACCAAAAAAACGCTGATGGAGAGCAACACCCGTTATGCCCAGGGTGGCATAGCTGCTGTATTTGCCGATGATGATTCACCAGCCTATCACCGTCAGGATACACTGATGGCGGGAGCGGGACTTAACTCATCAGCGGCTGTTGATGTTCTTGTAAATGAAGGGCCTGAAGGTGTGCGTGAGTTAATCCGTCTAGGCACACTTTTTGATAAAGAGAACGGCGTGATTGCGCTCACCCAAGAAGGTGCGCACAGCCACCGGCGTATTCTGCATGCCAATGGGGATGCAACGGGATATGAAATTGTGCGCGCTTTGGGGGAGCAGGTAGCGGAGCATGAAAATATTGAGGTATGGGATGATCATTTTGTGGTCGATCTTATCACTGACGGAGGAGAATGTGTGGGTGCCCTGGTCCAACGCCCTGGGGGCGGACGTTTGTTTCTCCAGGCAGCTGCAACCATACTGTGCTCCGGGGGAGCCGGTCAGTTGTACCGTTATACCACGAACCCTGAGGTGGCAACCGGAGATGGTGTGGCAATTGCTTACCGGGCTGGCGCGCATATTCGCGACATGGAATTTATTCAATTCCACCCTACAGCGCTCAGTTATCCGGGGGCACCGCGTTTTCTGATCTCCGAGGCAGTCCGCGGTGAAGGTGCCGTGCTGCGCAATATCAATGGTGAACGTTTCATGGAGCGATATCATGAGCTACTGGAGCTTGCGCCTCGTGATATCGTTGCACGGGCCATCATCAGTGAAATGGAGCTGACCAAATCTACTTTTGTGTACCTGGATATTACTCACGAGTCGGCAGAAATGGTCAGACACCGTTTTCCGACTATTTATGGAACCTGTATGAGTTATGGGCTGGATATTACAAGTGATTGGATTCCAGTGGCTCCGGCTGCGCATTATATGATGGGGGGCATCAAGACCGATCTTAATGGAGAGAGCAATATCTCAAGGTTGTTTGCCTGCGGGGAAGTGTCCTCAACCGGAGTGCAGGGAGCTAATCGGCTGGCCAGTAATTCACTGTCCGAGGCTGTTGTTTTTGGTCGGAGGATTATTGAACGTATCCGTCAGCTGCCGCCGCTTGAGCGTGGCGTTATAGCAGCAGGATGCGATGAAGGAAGGGTGGAATCCCCAACCCAGGCTATTGTAGAGCGCCGTCTGAAGGTACAAAAGGTAATGGTGCGATATACAGGTCTGCGGCGAAATGAAGAGATGCTGCTCAAAGGATTAGATGAATTGAAGCGTCAACTGCCTATCTTCCATTCGGCTTTGACCAAACGTGAAGAATACGAGTTCGCGAATATGCTGACCTGTTGTCTGCTGATTACCGAATCAGCCTTAGCACGTCATGAGAGCCGAGGTGCGCATTACCGTGAGGATTATCCGCAGCGTGATGATGCCCAGTGGCAGAAGCATCTGCTTCAGATTCGTGAACTGGGAATAGTGGAGGAATTAAGTGATGATGTTTAATGGTTACAATGAAGAACTGGTACAAATGATTAAGGGCTGGCTGCATGAGGATGTCGGCTCTGGTGATATCACAAGCCGCACAACGATTCCCGCAGGGCACGAATCCAAGGGGATCATTCACGCCAAAGAGGATGGTATTATCTGTGGTGTTCCTGTAGCAGAGCTGGTCTTTGAGGTGGTAGATCCTTCCCTTGTGTTCACTGCCATGGTACAAGAAGGTCAGGCTATAACCAAAGGGACTGTTATCGCCGAGGTAGAAGGCAGTACACATTCGATTCTCACCGGAGAACGTTTAGCACTTAATTTAATGCAGCGTTTATCGGGTGTGGCTTCCCGTACCCACTCTTTTGTACAAAAGCTTGAGGGATTGCCTTCCCGGCTGGTGGATACACGCAAAACAACTCCTGGTCACCGGATGCTGGAAAAATACGCCGTTCGTATTGGCGGTGGCGCCAATCACCGGTTCGGCCTCTACGATGCCGTAATGATTAAAGATAACCACATCAAGGGAGCCGGGGGAATTCGTCAGGCTGTTGGACGGGCCCGGGCCAATATTCCGCACACGATGACCATTGAAGTGGAGACGGAGAGCCTGGATCAGGTTGAAGAAGCGATTGCGGCAGGGGCTGATATTATTATGCTGGACAATATGTCCCCTGAACTGATGACTGAAGCCGTAAGACGGATTAAAACCAAAGCCCCTCATGTCAAAACCGAAGCCTCCGGCAACGTGTCCTTAGAAACAGTCCGCCGCATTGCTGAGACCGGAGTTGATGTGATTTCTGTCGGCAGGCTCACCTATTCCTTCTCCAGTCTGGATATCAGTCTGGATCTGAATGCGAAGAAGGAGGAGCACCTCTCATGATGCTTGCTGTAGATATCGGTAATACAAATATCGTCCTTGGGGTATACCGGGGGCGTGAACTACTCCATCATTTCAGGCTCAGCACTGCCCGTCAATCGACATCAGATGAATACGGTGTATTGATTCATAATTTGTTTCATATGTCGAATATATCTTTTAAAGACGTGGAAGGGGTCATTATCTCCTCGGTTGTTCCACCCCTTGTACAGGTGATTGTGGAGATGTGCGTGAAATACATTGGCAAGGAACCGCTGCTTGTTGGCCCGGGCATTAAGACCGGGCTTAATCTGCGGTATGAGAATCCACGTGAAGTTGGTGCTGACCGGATTGTAAATGCGGTTGCCGCCATTGAACAATATAAATGTCCGCTAGTCGTCGTTGATTTTGGAACGGCGACTACGTTTGACTGCATTGATGCCGGTGCAAACTATCTTGGCGGTGCGATTGTACCAGGACTGGGCATTTCTACCGAAGCATTGTATCAGCGGGCATCCAAGCTGCCGCGGATTGAACTTGAGAAGCCGAAGAAAGTCATTGGACGCAATACCGTACACGCCATGCAGGCTGGGATTATTTTTGGCTACGCTGGTCAGGTTGAAGGTATTGTGAAACGCATTAAGCTGGAGATGAATGCCCCGGTGCTGAAAGTAATTGCTACTGGAGGCCTGGCGACACTGATTGCCGGTGAAACCGAATGTATTGATGAAGTTAATCCTATGCTGACGCTGGAAGGCTTAAGAATTATTTATGACCGTAACAAATAAAGATATAGAACCCGTATGGGGTAAATGACAGGAGGAGTATGCAACCAATGGATGAAAAAAAAGATCGGCTGGTTCGGGGAACGGCGATGAACGGCAAAGTAAGAGCTTTTGCAGTCCGTACCACTGAGCTTGTCGACGAGCTTCGGCGCAGACATGATACGTATCCCACAGCAACAGCTGCACTGGGCCGTACAGTTACAGCCGCTGCTATGATGGGTGCCATGCTCAAGGGTGAGGAAAAACTGGCAATTATGGTCAAGGGGAATGGACCGCTTGGACAGATTGTTGCGGAATCTAATTCTCTTGGAGAAGTTCGTGGTTATGTACAGAATCCGCATGTTCATTTGCCTAGCAACAGTCTCGGCAAACTGGATGTAGCGGGAGCAGTAGGAACAGAAGGGTTCATTGATATCAGTAAGGACCTGGGGATGAAGGAGCCTTACCGGGGGAGCGTTCCTATTGTTTCGGGAGAGCTTGGTGAGGATTTCACCTATTATTTTGCGGTATCCGAGCAAACCCCGGCTGCGGTAGGGCTTGGAGTGCTTGTTGAAACGGATAACTCTGTGAAAGTTGCCGGTGGATTTATTGTGCAGCTCCTTCCAGGCCTCACCGATGATGAGATCACGGTGATTGAGCGGGCAGTAGGTGCACTGCCTTCTGTTACCGCCGTTCTCGAGCAGGGACTCGAACCGGAAGAGATGCTTCGCTGGTTGCTTCCTGATGTAATTATTATGGATGAACTCGATATAAATTTTGTCTGCCAATGCTCCCGTGAGCGTGTAGAGCAAACGTTGGTGAGTCTGGGCCAGCATGAGCTGGAACGGTTAATTGAAGAAGATGACCAGGCGGAAGTGGTATGCCACTTTTGTAACGAGGCCTATGTATTTCATAAGGATGAATTGCAGGTTATCCTGAATCAAGCGAAATCGTAGGCTATGGGATGATGACAAGACAAGAGCGCGTGCTGCGCAATGCCGTTATTCTACTGGCGATCGCAACATTAATGCTCGGAGGTTTATTGTTCTGGAGTCTGCGGGCTATGGCCATACTCAAGGGAGAGGTCGCAGAGGGGGAGTCCTCGGACATTGCAAGAGCGGGAGATCAGCCAATTACAGAACAGCAATGGATAGATGAGCTCAAAAAAAAGCATGGAGATGAAGTGCTCCTTGGATTGCTAAATCATATTGTAGTCAGCAAAGAGGCCAAGGCCTTGAAGATTACCGTAACCGATCATGAGGTCGAGAAGGAACTGCAGCGCAGTATGGCTGGTTACAGCTCCGAACAGCAATATTACGAACAGATGGAGTCAGAGCTGGGGCTCTCCCGTGAAGAAGTACGGGAAGAGGCGGTCTATCGTCTTACGCTGCAAGCAATAGCAACAGCGGGAATTAACATCAGTGAGAGCGAAATTGATGATTATTTAGCGCAAAATGCCGAGCGGTTCACTCCCAAGAAGGAAATGCAGCTCTCCATGATCAAGGTATCCACTTACGATGAGGCGGAAAAAGTAATGGACCGCCTGGAGCAGGGGGAGAATTTTGCAGAACTGGCCAGGGAGCTGTCCATCGATGAAGAAAGCCGCCTCCGTGGAGGAAGCATTGGTATGGTGGAGGAGGACGACCCATTCTGGCCGGAGGATCTCTTGAAGACTGCTGCTGGCCTGGAGGCGGGTGACATTGCAGGTCCGCTGCAGACAGGGGGAACTTATGCGGTAATTCGCCTGGAGCAAGCTATCGTGCCCAGGAAGCAGGATCAAGCTGAAGTCCGGCAGCAGGTACGGGAAGAGCTTGCGCTGGAGAAGGCCCCCCCGCTACAGAAGGTGGAAAGTGATTTGCGCGCTAAATATGATACAGCGATATATATTGACAACAGCCTGCAAGATTGATAATATGAACTTAATGTAAAACCTACTGATTTAGTCGGAAATAACAAACGGCGGACGGTTCAATTCCGCTGTCCAGCACTATAACTTGGCGCTGCGGTGTTGAATGTCCTGGTGCAGACCTAGCCGTTTTTTCATACACCCGGGAATTTATACTGAAGACTATTGTCTCAAGTTACGCACCCATTCATTTATCATTCCAAGGAGGTCTTTACTCATGGCTAAAGTCGTCAACAGTGTAACAGATTTGATCGGAGGCACACCGCTCGTTCGTCTCAACCGGGTGGTCCCCGAAGGTTCTGCTGAAATCTATCTGAAGCTTGAATATCAAAACCCGGGCTCCAGCGTGAAAGACCGCATTGCGATCAGCATCGTGGAAGAGGCTGAGAAGGAAGGGCTTCTGAAGCCAGGCGGTACCATTGTAGAAGCTACCAGTGGTAACACTGGTATTGGCCTGGCACTTGTTGCTGCAGCCAAAGGCTACAAGGCGGTTATTGTTATGCCGGAAACAATGAGCCTTGAACGGCGCAATCTGCTGCGTGCTTACGGTGCGGAGCTTGTCCTTACTCCAGGATCAGAAGGTATGAACGGTGCAGTTAAGAAGGCTGAACAAATCCTTAGCGAGAATCCTGACTTCTTCTTGGCTGAGCAGTTTAAGAATAAGGCGAACGTGAAGATTCACCGCGAAACTACTGGTCCTGAGATTGTTGAAGCCATTGAGTCCATCGGTGGACCACTGGATGCTTTCATTGCCGGAGTAGGTACGGGTGGAACAATCACTGGGGCTGGCGAGATTCTGAAGGACAAATACCCAGATGTGAAGATCTATGCTGTTGAACCAGCGGCATCACCAATTCTGGCTGGTGGTAAGCCAGGCCCGCATAAGATCCAAGGGATCGGCGCGAACTTCATTCCCGACATCCTGAATCAGAAGATCTATGATGAGATTATCCATGTAGAAAATGACGAAGCATTCGAAACCGCGCGCCGTGTAGCGAAGGAAGAAGGCGTTCTGTCTGGTATTTCTTCCGGTGCAGCCGTCTTCGCTGCCCTCAAAGTAGCCAAAGAGCTGGGAGCAGGCAAAAAGATCGTTGTGATTATTCCAAGTAACGGCGAACGTTACCTGAGTACTCCACTTTACAATTTCGAAGTGTAATTGCTGATTTGCATATCGTCCATAGAGCCTTCCATCCGCTGTCATAGGGATGTGAAGGCTCTTTTTTCGGAAAATCAATCCATCAGGCTTTTCAAAACAGTCCAAAGTACAGTATACTGACAGGCAATAAACCAAAGGATAAGGGAATGGATTAACCGTGAGGATTGCTTAGGGCGGGTTGTGTACAGAGTGAATTCACAGGAAGCGTATGCTGCACAAAACTAAGCAGATGCTTCCGTAGCAAGTTTTGTTGCGAAGTAAATTCACAAGAAGCGTATGCTGCACAAAACTTTTAGGGGGATGGCATTGGAAATCATAACAGCATGGCAGGACTGGGAGCTATGGGCACAGGCAGAGTGGAGCCTTCTCCCCCTTATTATACAATCGCCTCAGGACAAGGGAGGATTGCCCGCCTCCTGGAAGAAAGCCTGGGAGACGGCCTCCCCGTATTCAGTGGTATTGGAGAGCGGGAAAGGAGGCCGTTATACATACCTTGGCTTAAATCCGGTTTCTGTGCTGCAAGGCAAAGAAAGCTCGGCTGAAGTACGCAGCTTCTCTCCAGATGCGGCTAATACAAATGAGCCTAGGCTCCAATCTGTCATAAGTGGTCAACCATTGGAGGTGCTGGAGGGCTGGATGAAGGATTTCACTTCACCGTGCGTCCAGCTCTCTGCACTGCCTCCCTTTATAGGCGGCTGCATTGGATTTCTCAGCTATGATGTGGCCCGTTCCCTGGAGAAGCTGCCTGTCTTGGCTGAAGATGATCCGGGCTTTCCCGATTACCTCTTTATGAGGCTGGAGGAGCTGTGGATTTATGATCATCAGGAGGACATGCTGTACTGCACAGTGCATGTTCCGGTTGTTACCGCGAATCCGTCTGGCACTGGTGAATTGAAAGATCTGTATCAAGACGCTCTCCGGCGGGCAGAGCAGATGCTGGAGCAATGGCGGCTGATCTCAGCCACCCCAGGGGTTTCAGAATGCAGTGCTGAAGAAGCTGTCGAGGCTGCCATCCTTGAAGCTCATACCCATGTTTCCGGTGAGTGGCCGGCCATGACTTCAGCCTTCTCGCCCGAGCAGTTTCAGCGGGCAGTTCAGGAGGTTCAGGAATACATCCGGCAAGGGGATGTATTCCAGGTGAATCTGTCGCTGCGTCAAGAAGCGCAGCTGAAATCCTCGCCGGAGGATGTGTATGAATGGCTGCGCAAGCTCAATCCGTCCCCGTACATGGGGCTGCTGCGCTCGCCCGGCTTTGCCCTTGCCAGCGCTTCGCCCGAGCTGCTCGTCAAGCTGCACGGGGACAAGGTCAGTGCACGCCCCATAGCCGGTACCCGGCGCCGGGGCCTCACTCCCGCGGAGGACGCCGCCATGGAGGCGGAACTGCGCGGGAGCGAGAAGGAGATCGCCGAGCATATTATGCTTGTCGATCTGGAGAGGAGCGACATCGGCCGTGTCGCTGCATATGGAACGGTCAGCGTGCCAGAGCTGCTGACCGTGGAGCGATACTCGCATGTGATGCATCTCGTCTCGCAGGTGGAGGGCACCGTCGCGCCCGGTAAAGGCGCTTACGATGTCACGGCCGCCTTGTTCCCCGGCGGCACGATCACCGGCGCACCCAAGGTGCGCACGATGGAGATCATCGAGGAGCTGGAGCCCGTTCGGCGTGGTCCATATACGGGGTCGATGGGCTGGATTGACTATAACGGTAATATGGAATTAAATATTATTATACGGACACTGGCGGTTAAGGACGGAGTAGGTTACATCCAGACAGGTGCGGGTATTGTGATCGACTCTGACCCGTATCGGGAATACCGGGAATGCCATAATAAAGCCAAAGCCATAGTGAAGGCGGTTCTCTGCAGCGAGTATCAGCAGGAATCACGGACGACCGGCGGCGCCGAAGGAGGAGCAATATAATGATTTTGGTTATCGATAATTATGATTCCTTTACGTACAACCTGGTGCAGTATCTAGGAGAGCTTGGGGAAGAAGTGAAGGTATCCCGCAATGATGAGATTACCATTCAGGAGATTGAGGTGCTCGCACCGGACCATATCCTGATTTCTCCGGGGCCGTGTACACCGAATGAAGCGGGCATTAGCCTTGAGCTACTGCAGCATTTCAAAGGAATAATTCCGATCTTCGGTGTCTGTCTGGGCCATCAGGCGATCGGGCAGGCTTTTGGCGGCAATGTTATTCGGGCGGAGCGCCTGATGCATGGCAAAACCTCGCCCATCCACCACAACGGAACCTCGGTATTTGAGGGACTGGAATCTCCATTCACTGCAACCCGCTATCATTCACTGATCGTGGAACGCGATAGTTTGCCTGACTGTTTGGAGATTACGGCGGAAACAGCGGAAGGTGAAATTATGGCCTTGCGCCACAAAGAATACCCGATAGAGGGTGTACAGTTCCATCCTGAATCGATTATTACCGATCATGGGCACACCATACTACGCAATTTCCTGAAACGGAGAGCCGGAGAACCGGTATGAATTATATTGGATTGAACAACAGGGTCGTTGATTCCAAAGATGCCGTGATTTCCGCTCTGGATCACGGATTTTTGTATGGCATGGGCCTTTTTGAGACTTTTCGGACATACGGGGGCGAACCCTTTTTGCTGCAGCGGCACATCGACAGACTGGCGGATGGCTGCAGACAGCTCGGAATTCCCTTTGAGGGAGATATTGCTGAGCTCCGGGACTGGATTCAGCGTGTAATGGGCAAAAATGAACTACAGGATGCCTATATTCGTTACACTGTAACAGCCGGTGAAGATATTCTGGGTTTGCCTGCGGGCGACTACAGTCAGCCCAATCATTTGCTCTACATCAAAGAACTGCCGAAGTTCCCTGACACTCTCTACATGGAAGGCAAAGGCCTGCAAGTATTGAACCTGCCGCGTAATACGCCGGAGGGCCCGGTGCGCTTTAAGTCGCTGCATTATATGAACAATATCCTCGCGAAGCGTGAACTGGCAGGATATGCTTCAGCTGCAACCGGTGCAGAGGGATTGATGCTGACTGCACAGGGCGAGATTGCCGAGGGCATCGTCAGCAATGTTTTTTTCGTTACCAATAACGTGCTCTACACACCGAGCGTAGCCACCGGCATCCTGCCGGGAATTACCCGGGAAATGGTATTAGAACTGGCGCTCGATGCTGGACTGCAGACTGAAGAAGGCTTGTATAGGTGGGAGCAGATTGCAGAAGCGGATGAGATTTTTTTAACCAATTCGGTACAGGAGATCATTCCGGTTACAACGCTGTGGTGTACAAATGGGCGACAGACGGTAAGTGGCGGGCGCTGCGGGAGAATTACAGCATTATTGCTGGAGTTGTACAGAGAGAGGACTGGATTACTGAAATGAGACCCGTGATATATAAGCGGAATTACCGTATAGGTGCAGCGGAACTGACACTGGGTGAACGAACGTTGATTATGGGCATCCTGAATGTTACCCCGGATTCCTTTTCCGATGGAGGCTTGTGGGACGAGCCGGATCGGGCGGTAGAGCATGCGCTGCAAATGGCGGCGGAGGGCGCCGATATTATTGATATTGGCGGCGAGTCGACACGGCCTGGCCATCAACCCGTAAGTCAGGAAGAAGAACTGGCCCGCATATTACCTGTCATTGAGAGCATTCACCGTGCGGCTCCCCAACTGCCTTTGTCGATTGACACCTACAAGGCCGAAGTGGCCCGCAAGGCCATTCGGGCGGGCGCCCATATCATTAATGATGTCTGGGGCGCTAAGGCTGACCCCAATATGGCGGCAGTAGCTGCGGAAAGCGGCTGTCCCATCATTCTCATGCATAACCGCAATGACCGGAATTATCAGGATCTGGCTCGTGATATGTCTGCCGACCTTGCGGAAAGCATAAATCTGGCGTTGGCCGCAGGAGTGAGGCCGGAGAACATTATTATTGATCCCGGGATTGGATTTGCTAAGGATTATACAGAGAATCTTCAGGCCATGATGAATCTGGACCGGCTGAGCGAGCTTGGATATCCGGTACTGTTGGCCACTTCCCGCAAAAAATTCATTCGGACTGTGCTGGATCTCCCTGCAGATGATGTGGTAGAAGGCACTGCGGCCACTGTAGCATTCGGAATTGCCCAAGGCTGCCAGATCGTGCGGGTACACGATGTATCCAGAATCAAGCGTACGGTGCAGATGTGCGATGCCATGCTTTACGCTGCGGGGACGCTGGCACGTGGCTAATATACGATCAACTATAGATTATTTGGATAAGAAAGCAGGTAACCCCTATGGATAAAATGACACTGCACCGCATGGAATACTACGGCTATCATGGAGTGTTTGAAGAGGAGCGCAAGCTCGGTCAGCGATTTTACATTGATCTGGAGCTGGAGCTTGATCTGCAGGGCGCTGGCCTTAATGATGATCTCACCTTGACTGTGAATTATGCCGAAGTGCATTTCCTTGTCAAAAAAATTGTCGAAACAAAGTCATTTAAACTCATTGAAGCTTTGGCTGAATATATTGCATCCTCAGTACTGGACACTTATACTGTTATCAATGCAGTAACGGTGAAGGTGACCAAACCGCATCCGCCGTTCGACATTCACTTTCAAGGAGTGACCGTAGAGCTGCACAGAACCAGAAAGTGAGAACTTGGCAATGACCATACATTCTACCTCTGAGGCATCAGAGGCTTATATTGCTTTAGGGGCTAATTTGGGTGACCGTGAGGGGAGCCTGAAAGCGGCATTGAAAAGGCTGAACCAGCATGAGCAGATTGAAGTGACCCGCTGTTCACACGTATACGAAACGGAGCCTGTCGGGTATTTGGACCAGCCGCAGTTTCTGAATATGGCGGCGGCTCTTCGTACAACGCTTGCCCCGGAGGCGCTGCTTAAGGAGATGCTTAGCATCGAAAGTCAGTTGGGCCGTGTCCGGGATGTCCGTTATGGACCGAGAACGGTGGACTTGGATTTGTTATGGATGGAGAATCAGCATTTTGACACACCCGAATTAACACTGCCGCATCCTCGGATGCAGGAGCGGGCGTTTGTGCTAATTCCACTAAGTGATGTCGTTCCGCACAATGAAGAGTCTTCCGGACTTCGGCAGTTCATTACAGCAGCGCTACAAGACATAGACGGAAGGGAAGGAATTCGCTTGTGGACAACAAACGTATGGGACGGAGGGTCAGAGCTTTCCGAAAGCTGAAGGGCTACACTCAGCAGGAGCTTGCGGACTCTGTCGGAATATCTTTGGCTGTACTGGGTGCAGTGGAGCGGGGTAATAGACGCTTGGAAGATCAAATTTTAAATAAAATTGCGGACGTTCTCGGAGTTGCTGCAGACGAATTAGCTATTCCTACTAATTGAGGGAGCGTTTATATAGATCCCCACAAATCAAATCAAGGAAGTGAACAAACATGCTGAAAATTGGCGACATTGAGATGAAGAACCAGGTTGTGCTGGCGCCTATGGCAGGCGTGTGTAATCCGGCATTTCGTCTGATTGCCAAAGAATTCGGAACCGGTCTGGTCTGTGCCGAAATGGTAAGTGGCAAGGCGATTGTACACGGCAACCCGCGTACGCGGGAGATGCTGTTTGTGGATGAGCGGGAGAAGCCGTTAAGTCTGCAGATTTTTGGTGGTGACCGTGAGTCTCTGGTGGAAGCAGCCAAGGTCGTTGATAAAGAGACAAATGCTGATATTATCGATATTAATATGGGCTGCCCTGTACCCAAAGTGACCAAATGCGACGCGGGAGCCCGCTGGCTGCTGAGTCCTGATAAAATCTACGAGATGGTGTCTGCAGTCGTTGACGCCGTGGATAAACCTGTGACCGTAAAAATGCGGATTGGCTGGGACAGCGAGCATATTTTTGTGGAAGACAACGCGCGCGCTGTTGAACGTGCTGGGGGCCAGGCGGTAAGTGTTCATGGCCGGACCCGTGAGCAGCTTTATACCGGGCTTGCTGATTGGAAGTACATCCGTATGGCTAAAGAAGCAGTTTCTATTCCGGTGATCGGCAACGGAGACGTGAATACTCCGGAGGATGCGCGGGCTATGCTGGATCAGACCGGTTGCGACGGTGTAATGATTGGACGCGGAGCACTGGGCAATCCGTGGATGCTATACCGCACAATCCAATATCTGAGCACAGGTGAGCTTATGCCTGAACCCGGAGCAGAAGAAAAGATCAAAGTTGCCATTCTTCATATGGACCGTCTGATCAGCCTGAAGGGCGAAGCGGTAGCTGTCCGTGAAATGCGCAAGCATCTGGCCTGGTATTTGAAGGGGATGAAGGCAGCCGCCCGTGTGAAGGATATCATTATGGAAGAAACCAAGCGTGATGAAATGGTGCGGATATTGAGCGAATTTGTCATACAGCTTAAGGAGGGTGAAGAGCAGGAAGGCCTGTATTCCTCGCTTTCAGCGGTCTAACACTTCATTTCCCTGTCTTTTGGACACACACTCGAACATTATATGGGGCATCATTGACATTTTGTAGCGGTTCCAATATAATTTCACAGTATAAAATCGCCGTTACAGCAAGCGTTAATGCAGCAGGGAGGGTTCTTATCCCTCCGGATTCGCATATAGTATGGTGTTTTCAATAAATGTATACGACAGGAGAATCGGTTGAGATGAGCGATAAAGAAGTCATCCTTACACCGGACGGACTTAAGCGTCTGGAAGAAGAACTGGAGACCCTCAAATCCGTAAAACGCCGCGAGGTAGCTGAACGGATTAAAGTAGCCATTGGCTACGGAGATATCAGTGAGAACTCAGAGTACGAGGACGCCAAGAACGAGCAGGCTTTCATTGAAGGACGTATCATTACTTTGGAAAAAATGCTCCGTAATGCGCGCATCATCAACAGCGACGAAATCGTTACCGATGTAGTAAGCATTGGGGTTACTGTTAGCGTTGAGGATTTGGAATATGGCGACGTCATGGAATATTTGATTGTCGGCACTGCTGAGTCCGATCCGCTGAATAATAAGATCTCCAATGAAAGTCCGGTAGGCCGGGCCATTATCGGCAAGAAGATTGGTACCGTTGTTGATGTTAGTGTTCCTGCAGGAGTCATTCAATATAAAATTCTTGATATTAGAATGAAGTAATAGGTACCATAAGGGGTAAGTCAAGAAAGCTTCCTTAGGGAAGCTTTTTTCAAAAGATAAGAGGTTTTATAGGTCGCCTTATAAATTATCCTTATCTTTCTGGGGAAATGGCACTGCTTCTAATGGGGACGGCCAAGCTGTTTCAGCCTGCAACAATAGAGCTTCTTTTTGTACGGGAACGGACTGTCCTCTTGCATAGGGATGGAGCCGTTTCTTCTTGTGTATATGACAGAGTGAGTAAGAGAGGATGAAAGATATGACCGAGGAAATGAACACTGCGGAGAACACGGAAAAAGAACTTAGCGAACTGCTGACGATCCGCCGCGGCAAACTGGACGAGCTTCGTGCACTGGGGATCGATCCGTTTGGTAAAAAGTATGAGCGTACGACAGGTGCCGGAGATATTATGTCCAAGTACGACGGACAAACCAAAGAGGAGCTGGACGAGCTTAACCTGGAAGTCAGCATTGCCGGACGCATTATGGCTAAGCGCGTGATGGGTAAAGCTAGCTTTGCCCACATCCAGGATCTTAGCGGCAGGATTCAAATCTATGTCCGTCAGGACAGTATTTCCGAAGCGCAGTATGCGGCATTTAACGTTCTAGATTTGGGCGATATCATTGGCGTTCGCGGAACAGTGTTCAAAACCAGAACCGGTGAAACCTCTATTAAAGTGCATAACCTTGAGGTTCTATCCAAATCGCTGCTTCCGCTTCCCGAGAAATATCACGGTCTGAAAGATGTGGAGCTGCGCTACCGCCAGCGTTATGTCGATCTGATCATTAATCCTGAGGTTCAGCAGACATTCATTACCCGGTCACGGATCATTCAGTCGATGCGCCGTTATCTGGATTCGCTTGGCTACCTTGAGGTGGAAACACCAACACTGCATGCCATCGCCGGTGGAGCTGCGGCCCGTCCGTTTATTACTCACCACAATACACTCGATATGCAGCTGTATATGCGTATTGCCATTGAACTGCATCTGAAGCGTCTGATCGTCGGCGGTTTGGAAAAAGTATATGAAATTGGCCGCGTGTACCGGAACGAAGGCATTTCAACGCGCCACAACCCGGAATTTACAATGATCGAGCTGTACGAAGCTTATGCTGATTTCAAAGACATTATGCACTTAACGGAGAGCATGATCGCTCATATTGCCCAGGAGGTTCTGGGTACCCAGAAGATTAATTATCAAGGCCAGGAAGTAGACCTGACGCCGCAATGGCGCCGGGTGACTATGGTGGACGCTGTCAAAGAAGTGACAGGAGTTGATTTTGGCGTTCATATGACGGATGAGGAAGCTCAGCGTCTGGCGAAGGAGCACCGTGTGCCTGTTGAAAAGCACATGACCTTTGGACACATCCTGAATGCCTTCTTTGAGCAATTTGTAGAAGAAACACTGATTCAGCCGACCTTTGTTACAGGCCATCCGGTTGAAATCTCTCCACTTGCCAAAAAGAATGATCAAGACCCTCGTTTTACAGATCGTTTTGAGCTGTTTATCGTGGCTCGTGAGCATGCGAATGCGTTTAGCGAGCTGAATGATCCTATCGACCAGCGTCAGCGCTTTGAAGCGCAGATTCAGGAAAAAGAAAAAGGGAACGACGAAGCTCATGAAATGGATGATGATTTCATTCGTGCTCTTGAATACGGTATGCCGCCTACAGGCGGACTTGGAATTGGTGTGGACCGGCTAATCATGTTGCTTACCAACGCTGCATCGATCCGCGATGTGCTGCTGTTCCCTCATATGCGTAACCGTACAGAGTAATAGTATATGCCTTTAACCTGATTCCGAAGGGGACGCAAGGATGCGTTTCTCCTCGGAATCATTTTTATAAAAATAATGCTTGCAATGAAACTCTGTACATGGTATATTCTTATTCCGGCCATGAAACATCAACGCCGAGCTCGAAAAGAAGTTGAAAAAAAGAGCTTGCATTACTCGGTCGAACGTGATATATTATAAGAGTTGCTGGTGACGAGATAATCGGCGCCGACGACGAGCTTGATCTTTGAAAACTGAACAACGAGTGAGTGAGATTTCACGCAAGTGAGATCCAAAAATAGAGAATATTTTATTCTCGTCAGATGTTTCAAAATGAGCAATCGCTCTTTCTAAATACCAATTTGGAGAGTTTGATCCTGGCTCAGGACGAACGCTGGCGGCGTGCCTAATACATGCAAGTCGAGCGAAGCTTATCCTTCGGGATAAGCTTAGCGGCGGACGGGTGAGTAACACGTAGGCAACCTACCCTCTAGACTGGGATAACTACCGGAAACGGTAGCTAATACCGGATAATTCCTTCACCCTCATGGGCGAGGGATGAAAGGCGGAGCAATCTGCTACTAGAGGATGGGCCTGCGGCGCATTAGCTAGTTGGTGGGGTAACGGCCTACCAAGGCGACGATGCGTAGCCGACCTGAGAGGGTGAACGGCCACACTGGGACTGAGACACGGCCCAGACTCCTACGGGAGGCAGCAGTAGGGAATCTTCCGCAATGGGCGAAAGCCTGACGGAGCAACGCCGCGTGAGTGATGAAGGTTTTCGGATCGTAAAGCTCTGTTGCCAGGGAAGAACGTCCGGTAGAGTAACTGCTACCGGAGTGACGGTACCTGAGAAGAAAGCCCCGGCTAACTACGTGCCAGCAGCCGCGGTAATACGTAGGGGGCAAGCGTTGTCCGGAATTA
>NZ_LVWH01000173.1:0-62366 GCF_001909045.1 Paenibacillus sp. P3E
GTATTGATAGCCATCATTTCATTTAGTGTATTATTTGGGGGTTGTAAATTTTTACTAGGGAATCTCCTGTGGTCAACTTGGGAGTACAAGGTAAAAGATTTTGATACCTATAAAAGCGATTTCCAGACTATAGCGGACTTGGCTTATCGTGAGTTTGGCAAAGGTCAAATGAAGCGCTCTTATATATTTGTAAATGAGAATCCTGATGGAACAGTCAATTTAAGTTATGAAAATGTTAACAGTGAAGATATCGTTGAAGTAACGATGAGCCAAAAAGAGAAAAAGTCTCTGGAGAAAATTGTGGCAAAGGCTTTTCATCAAGGCGATATGGCTTATTTATCTGTTATCAGAGTTTATAAAGACCAAGTAGAATTTGAAATCGAAAATGGTCAGTATTCATTGATATACAGAAAAGATGAACATAAACCTAAATTTTTAAACAAGTCGTCATCTATCCAAGGAACCTTTAAAGTGAAGAAGATATCAGATCACTGGTATCATGCAAGGTTCGTAGAAGATTAGTAAATGTTTGATTCAATAATTATAACGAATAGAGAGAGCCTAAAAGATTGGACAGTAGGCTAGGTACTTCAACTTGTCGAAGCTTCAGTATGGATAAAAGCCCATCTCCCGGAATAGCGGAGGAAGGGCTTTATTATAGGGCGAATTTCAAACCCTTCTGCATATCACTATTCACATGTTATCATTCAGGTTGGTGCTTTATGCAATCACCGCACGCTCTCAACAGTATTTTTCAGTTCCTGTTCGGATACAGGCTTAGTAAATTGCACGGAATAGGAGAAGCCGTCGCTTTGCCAAAGCGCAAGTACGTATTGATGATCAGTTCCTTTCATAGTCACGATGTTTCCATTAATGGTTAAGTCCTTAATACTGGTGTATTCTGCGTAATCTCCACTTACTTCCTCGTTGCCGGATGACATTCTGAACACAACGCTATTGGCTTCTCCCGTGTAGGTGACTTGCCCAAGCTCATTCCAGTAAGCCGTATACTGTACGCTATCAACGATAAATGGTAAATGTTCGGGTTCCCGCATGGTGAATCCTACAGCCTTGGACAAGTCTTGAACTGAATGGAGTTCAACGATGTTGGGTTTCACCATAACCGGAGGGTCGCTTGGTGTTTGGGTAGCATGGTGGATTATTAATGAACCCGCCAACAAAAACATGAAACATGCTGCTATGGCGATGTACCTTCTGTAAGTTGAAAAAGAGAAACTTGTTTTGTTTGGTTCCTGTTCCCAATCCAGCTTTTGAAGATGGTCTAGAATGCGCTCTTGTATCTCTGGGGTAACTTCTATCCTCTCCATCACTTCATTATACTTATTCTTCAAAATCGTACCCCTCCTTCAGTACAACCTTAAGCTTGGCTCTTGCTCGCAGCAGACATGAACGTACCGTTGACTCTCTGGCTGTTAATAAAGATGCGATTTGAGCCGTAGAATAGCCCTCATGATAATAAAGGTGCACGACCTCACGATATTTCATGGGAAGCTGCTTGACAGCCTCCCACAAAAAAGCCAGATCCTCTGCGGCGCTTGCTACCAGGTCTTCATTGAGATCATCGGTTTTACGGACCTTATTATAATTGATCTTGTTTTTGCTAATATTCATGGCAACCCTTAGAAACCATGCCTTTTCATGCTCGGGGGATTCAAAATGAGGTTGAGCTTTTATATATTGTATCAATGCATCCTGCAAGACATCCTCTGCATCACTCGTGTTGTGCAGATAAGAATAGGCAAGACGCAAGACACTTTTCCCATAGAGAGACATTAATTTCTGGGCTTGGTCATTTATCTGTGCTGACCGTAAATGCTCCTGCATGGGAAGTACCTTTTTACGGCTGTCCCCGGCTGCCGCAGAAAACAAGGAGTACAACGGGGAACAAAGCTCCATCCTTAAGAGAAGGAACCATTCCCAAATCAGATTCCGCTTCCTGCATATACCAATCATCCGATCACCTTCCTGAATTAGGCTATGGCGGTCCTGCGGCTACAGTCCCGCCATCCCCGTACATCCTCTGGTTTAATTAATGAATCGTGTCAACCATTGCACTTACGGCAGCAGCATCGAGGACAGCCTCGTCACTTGTAGACGAGATCGAATAGGTATATTCCCCGTCAATCCATGTAGCAACGCGGATTTTACCATCATCCCCTTTGGTTACGACTTTCTTGTCGCCAACCGTCAACGAAAGATTTTCGCTATATTTGTTATGATCTCCGCTAATATCCTTACTGCCCTTTGCTTTACGGATCACTAACTGCTCATCGCCAGATTGATAAGTAATCTGAATCATGTCATTTTTAATCGCCTCGATCAGCTTCTGGGTGTAGCCTGCAGGCACTTGGGATGGCAGTGTAATAGTAACCCCGGCAAACGTTTCTGCTTCTGCAATGCTGTCGAATTTTTGAAAAGGATTGGGGATCTGGGCATTCTTTGCCCCGATGACTTGCGTACTTTTCGGCGCTTGAGAATTGTTTTTTGCAGACCCATTAGTAGAACACGCCGTAAAGGACATCAACATCATACCGCTAAGCACAACAGCTACCACTTTTTTCATTGTTATAACTCCCTCTCTTATTTGGCTCAAAATTTACCACCGTTTCCGTGGTTCTGCCCTATATACATTTGAGGAAGCGATTATGTTGCAATGCTAAAAAATTATTCACAAAAACATTTGCCTTGAAGTAAGCTGGACAGGGAAAAGTTCTTGTTGAAAAAATGTATTTGTATGGTTTTGACAAAGAGGACCCATGGTGAGGAGAGAATGAATGTCAGTTTATTATTTGGACAAAGTCTTTCAGGGAAGAAATAACGGTATGGATTTTTTATTGGACATTATATATAGCTTTCCTGCCGGTGGAGAATATTTGTATTTTGAATACGGTTATTCATACGATAACGAGTTCCCCTATGAGAATGTTGTGAATTTCGAGGATGCAGTTCATCGTATTTGGTATCAACCCAAAGACAAAGAAGAGGCAAAATCAATCCTCAATTTTGATTTTCTAGTGAATGCTATGGTCTTGATGAAAGATAAAGATATTGAATCGTGCAAGTACAGACTTAGGGTTGTTGAAGGCCTTGAATCAATTGAGTTAATGGTTACAGAAATGAGAGAGGGTGATTTTCAGGTTCTGCTTAAGACTAGTTTAAAACCCTTTCTGGAGCAAGGCGTGAAGGTTTTGACAGAATAGATAGAATAACATTCTCGAGAAACATATTAGCCGCAGCAGATTTTATTGTAAAAATCCGTAAATCCCCTTTCAGCAGGGAAATGGTGTAAACGGTGCGATGAACCATACAGCCCCTTCGGGCAGAACGTGCAGGGAACTCATGATTTCATGATTCCGGCTACGTCTGTTAGAAGGGGTTTTTGTAGTTTGCGGTGTACAAAACGCCAGCAGCGCCTGATACAGGCACTGCTGGCGTTTTGGGTCCGGGACCATTCTTAGAGCACCCCCACGTTACACCGGGACTTCCCGGCTGCTCTTCTCCATCGGGGAGCTACACAGCGGGCATGGTTTGGAGGACAGGTGATCCTCGGCGCCGCCTACCTTCATCCTTGTCCAGCCCGGACAGCTGCTGCCGGTGCAATTCCAGACGGGAACCGTATGGGTTCTTCCCCCGTGGGATCGGCCGGAGGAAGTGCGTGCTGCTGCCGGGGTTCTGCTTACGGCAGCTGCGCTGGCCGGAGTAGCCGGGGCAGCAGATACGGCAGAGCGGAAGGCGGACAGCATAAATCTGGAGACCTCCGCCTTCTTGCCCCGGTGCCGCGCCGGCGAGCTAATGAACAGTTCCTCGCGGGCCCGGGTCACGGCCACATAAGCCAGCCGCCGCTCCTCTTCAAGCGCGTCGAGGCCTGCTGCATTGCCAACAACTACCGTGCTGCTTTGGCTGCCCGGTGCTGTTTTTGCAGTTTTTCGGTCCTTCAGCCGATCGCCCTCCAGCGCAGAGCTATGAGGGAGAATGCCTTCGGATGCCCCAAGTAGGAAGACTACCGGGAACTCCAGCCCTTTCGACTTATGAATTGTCATCAGCGCAACCCGGTTTCCTTGCTCTTTGAGGCCGGGCAGGCGGCTCTGCTCATTGCGTTCGGTCACATGATCGATGAACTCCAGGAATACCGGGAGGCTGTCGAACCGTTCCGCTGACGCTTCCAGCTCATCGAGCATTTCTTTTAGCATCTCCCGGTGGAGGGTGGCTTGATGCCGCTCATTGGCTTCGATGAAGTAGTCATAGAAGGTAGTGCGGATCTGGCGGATTGCCTGAACGGGGGTCAACTGAGCCAGACCACGGATCAGCTCCAGCCGTTCCTTCAGCTTTGCGCCTTTGAAATCCTCCATCCCCGGCAGGGACATCAGGTGAATCAGCGGCCCTTGCTTGGGCTGAACGGCTTCCATCCGGCGGATGTGGTTCATACCTTTTTCCCGGTTCATGTACAGAGTCGGCAGAATATTCTCTATCGCTGCGAAGTTTCGCCGGTTCAGCGACAACCGCAGATGATCGAGTACCGGAGAGATCAGCCAATGCTCGTAGAGCAGCTGGCCTTCACCGTAGTCAATATACGGAACATCGCGCAGCAGCAGCAGCTCCAGCAAAGCCCGGTTGCTGCTGGAAGCCCGGTAGAGCAGGGCGAAATCGCTGTATGCTCGATTTCCGCCAGCCACCTCACTCAGGATATGATCCACGATCTGCTCGGCTTCCTCGTCCGCGGTCTGCGGGCGCAGGTACCGGGGCTGGCGTCCGCTGCCCTTGGCCGCTTGCAGCGTTTTGGATCTCCGCCGTCTATTGTGGCGGATAATTCCGTTGCCGAGGCCGACAATCGCGGGGCCGGAACGGTAATTAATATCGAGTGTGATAACCCTGGCACCCGGATATAACTTCTCGAATTCAAGAATGAACTCGCTGCGCGCTCCGTTGAAGGAATAGATCGTCTGGTCATCGTCACCGACCACCATCAGATTATGCTGCGGGTGGGCGATCATTTTGACAAGCTCATACTGCAGCGCATTCGTATCCTGGAACTCATCAACCATTACATACAGAAACCTCATCTGTAGCTCCAGCAAAAGCGCGGGCTTCTCCCTTAGCATCCGGTAGGCAATCAGCAGCACATCATCAAAGTCGATTTTGAAATTGTCGGTCTTCCACTGCTCATAGAGCATCAGAACCGCCTTCATTTCCTGCTCAGCGGTTGATGTTTCCGGAAGATCGCCAGGCTCACCCAGGTTCATCTTGCAGGAGGAGAGCAGAGCGAGCAGGGTTTCCGGGGGATAGGCATCCTTCGGCAGCCCCAGCTCGCGCATGATCTGCTTCAGCAGAATATGCTGGCGGCGGGTCTCATTGAAAATTTCCTGCTGAAGGCCCTGACGGCGCAGGAAATAAAGGAAAAAAGAATGAAACGTGCGGGCCTGAAGGCGGGCGGCGTCACTCTCGCTGACGCCAGGCAACAGGGCGATCCGGTCGCGCATTTCCGCCGCTGCTTTATTGGAGAAGGTTAGCAGCAGCAGTTGACTCGGGGAGATTCCCCGGACGGACAGCAAATATCCGGTTCTGCAGATCAGCACCGAGGTTTTGCCGGAGCCTGCTCCGGCCAGGGTCAACAGCGGGCCCTGGTGATGCCGCACCGCAGCGATCTGCGGAGAGTTGAGCAGAATTCCGCCCTCCTCCAGCCTGCGGAAGTAAGCGCCATCGGGGTCTCCGGGCTTCACGATGTCGCGGCTTGTCCGGGCAGAGGCGATGTTCGCCTGCGGAATGCGTTCACCGGTAGCTCCCAGCGGTATATTGTGAAATAAAAGCTTGTTCATTAGATTCACCTTCGTTTATATCATTGCGGGATAAATTAAATTTTAGCCGATCTATACTATACCATCAGATTTGCAATGTTGTCCCTGCAATCGACGAATTGGAACAGTTCTACTTAATTAAATCGGTTAAGGGTGTCACTCCTTGGGGGCTGTGAATATTCTGACTAGTATACGTATGCTATGCTCTGAAATCTATTACTCCAAAGGTGTGATCGTGATGAAGCCTGTCACCCGGATAAGAAAGCCGACAGTGAAAAGGAAACACCCGGGCCTTCTGGCAGGCCCTCCAAAAACCTTGCTCTACCAGAGCCCGAAGTATGGCTTCAGCATCAGGCTCCCCCGCAGCTGGAAATGCTACACAGTGGTCAGAAGCAGAACCCGGCGGCTGGAGGATGCAGAATACGCTCTGGATTTCCTTTTTAAATATAAAGGGAAAGTCTATGAATCGGCGCTCACACTGCTGGTGTTCCGGATGACTCTGAAGCAGTGGCGGGCCAAGGGCTACGATGAATCCCCTATAGTCAGACTGGCTGTGCGTAACGGGCTAATCTACGCTTACCTGGTTCCCGAGGAGCTTCCCGACGAGTTTCTGAATGCCAAAGGCGATGACTATGATTATGCAAGATTCGGCAGACCGATCCGCATCCTGTCCCGCATGGTAAATGACGATATCCCCGGAATCGTCCGAACGTTCAAGCTTCGCTGATCTTGTCCGCCCGTCCGTGGTGTTTCATTGTAATTGTCCAAGAACGGCATTCACCTTGCGCTCATATGTCCTCGGGTTGTCCTCTTTGATCTCCTCCAGCAGAAACGCCAGTGATTTCTTGATTCTTGGGCTCATTCCGGCGGCGATATCGGCGTATTCCCTGCGGCTGATGTCGTCGTCCAGAATTCTTTGGTTCAGCACAATGGCCCAGTTGCGCGCATTCTCCAGCATGTCCGGCAGGGACTCCAGCAGCTGCGTAAGGTACATCTCCATCTGGTAGCTCTCCACGAAATGGACAAGTCCGAACATAATCTCCTCCTGCTCGGTATCATCATCGAAGACGCGGAAGATTTGCTGGATCACTGCATCCTCTGTATCTCCAGCCAGTCCTTCCAGGGCCAGATCAAATGCCTCGCATTCCAGCTCTGTCCGCAGCATACGGTTATGATATAACTGGGCAATCCCAGGATACATATTCAACTTGTGATTCCCCCTAATGTTTGTATTGTTTGGCATTTCGGCAATCTCCCGTACATATTAACATATTAGCATTCAGGCAGGGGAGCGCAGGGCTGGTCCATTAACCGGATATTCGGGCATTGTGCAAATAAATAGGCGCGGTTCAATGCGGGTTCCGTTTTTTGACAGCTTGTACTAAAATATTACACAGAGGAGGTGGAACGATGCAGAACAATGATAGTGCGACACTGCTTCGTGTAGAACGTGCCAGGGAGAAGCTATACCAGATGCAAAAAAAATACGGGTTCTTGACACATCCCAAGGTGATTGAACAGTCTGTAGCTTTGGATCATCTGCTTAATCAATACAGCACTCCAAAAACCGTCTGCTAACGGGGTACCTTTATTAATTATGAATAGGGAGGAAAATTATGTTTATTCCAATTCTGACTGCACTGACAACGACGCAACATTTGATCCTTTTAATTTTGCTAACGGTGAATATTGGAGCTATATACTGCATCGTCAGATATAGAGCAGGCCGGCACTAGGACTCTCATTATTCCCCCTACCTCTCTTCAAAATAGATGTGCATACCCCCAGTGGCACTATTCTTCGCGTAGCTCCCCGCAACAAAGTCGGCCGTTTCTTTTAGAACCGGTGCGGCGTTCTTCGTGGCAATTCGGTAGCCGGCCAGCCCGATCATCAATAGGTTCGCATCCAGCCCGTCTCCTCTTGAATATCCTCATCATACAGCTCGAACTGTTCTTCCACATTTCCCCTGCTTGTCGAGCTCCATACATACGTTATCTTCTGTGAATCCCTCATCATACAATTCAGGAATCCCGTTCATCCAGCACATTCCGGCTCCGCGGGAGCAATTACTCTTAGTCCAGTAATGGAGGATTTTTCGAAAAGAGTTCTGCCGTGGTACAATATAAGGCAGACCTACAGATAGCATCCATTCATTTAGGCAAGGGGGAACTGCGAATGAAATCCAGAAATTTAGCGACTATCTCGCTGGCTGTTATGGCCTGCGGTTTTTTGATTACACTCTTTTTGCCGGAAAATTTGGCCGTTATCCTGCTGAGGGGCGGCTTTGAGGCCGGACTGGTTGGGGGGATTGCTGACTGGTTCGCCGTCACTGCGCTCTTCCGTCATCCGCTTGGATTGCCCATTCCTCATACCTCACTTCTGCTGAAGAATCGGGACAAAATTATTCAATCGTTGATCTCTGCGATGGAGAATGAGCTGCTGAACAAGGCGAGTATCGAGAACAAACTTCGCAAGATCCGCATAGTGGCGCTTGGCAGCACTCTTCTAACCCGGCTGTTCGCCCGGAAAAAAGCGAGAATTGAAATGCTGGAGCAGATCAGCAGCTTCGTACAGAAGCTTCCGGTCATTCAGGCTGTGCCTTATATTCAGTCAGCAGCCGCCAGCTATATCCGTGAAGCGAAGCTTGGTTCGGCAGCGGATACCATTATCACCAAGCTCATGAATGACGGGAAGGACGTTGCTGCCCTGGATTATGCACTGGGTGGAATCTCCGGCTGGACGGCCCGTCCTGAGACACGGGCGATGCTGGGCAAGATCGCCAGCGAGAAATTGGCTGAGGTGAAGCTGGGCGGACTCAAGGGAATGGCTTTTCAGGCTTTCGTCGGATTTGTGGATGCCGAGATGCTGGGAGAAATGCTGCAGGGTATGGTGCAATCCGGTATCCGTGATTTCCGCGAAGAGGATAGTCCTTATCGTGACCAGATCATCCAGGAGATCCGTGTTGCCATTTTTCAACTGGTGAATGACGAGGCGCGGATCGCTGCGATTAAGGATTGGGGCTTGAATGAACTGCAGAGTGAATCCACTGTGGCGTTCCTGCAGGAGCAGCTTGAAGGATTCCGCGGCAAGGCGGTTGCCCTGCTGGAAGAAGAGAAGTCTGCGGGGGGGCGCAGGCTGTTTGGACTGTATGCCATGCTGGCCCGCCGTGTCAGCAAGGAGCAGGAGTGGATTCAAGGCTGGGAGGAGCGGATTCGTGCTTCCCTGATCAACTTCGTAGAAGCGAATCATTACCGGCTGGGACTTCTGGTCAAAGAGAACCTGGATCAGATGGATGACGCCAGTCTGGTAGATATGCTGGAGGATAAGGTGGGTAAGGATCTGCAATGGATTCGGGTCAATGGCGCGGTGTGCGGCTTTGTAGTGGGGCTGGTCCTGACCGTTATCCAGATGTTTTGAACCGGAGAGCATTAGTATACAAAAAGGCAGCAAGCGGTATCCCCTGAATCAGATTCTGAACAGGGATGCGCTTTGCTGCCTTTTTCGCAGGTGTTTATCATAGATGGACAAGTAGCCTATAACTGGTTCTTTCCGTTGCTGATCGTGTAGGCTTCCTGCACAGGCAGCACGAATATTTTACCGTCACCGAAGGAGCCGTGCTCACCGGTTCTTGCCGTTCTCATAATAATGCTGATGACATCTTCCTTCTCATCATCCTGGATGACGATCATCAGCAGCTTCTTGGAGATTTGATCATAATGATTGGTGCCGACCTGAATCCCTTTTTGTTTGCCGCGGCCGAGCAGATCCATCTTACTGATGGAGGGGAAACCGGCAAGCAGCAGTTCAGCCATAACTGCATCCGCCTTCTCGGGTCTTACTATAGCCTTGATCATTAACATAACGATGCACCCTTTCTACAGCGAATAGTGTGTTGTAGGGGGTTGCCAATGTCTAGGTAGCCGTATAAGTGATACATTTGCATAATGGCAACGCTTACAATCTAAGTATAATATTAACTGTAGCTGTATCCTGCGAATATGATCACAAATTCTGTGTTACACATTGTCGCATAGTCAGGGAGCTGGCGGCTTCCCTGAATTCTCCTTATATGGCAAAAGAACACGGTACAGATTCTCCATTGCTGCCGCCGTCTGCTGCCATCCGAAATTCTGCAGCGCGTCACTCCGCCCCTGGAGTCCGATCCTGGCTGCCAGCTGCGGCTGGCGGCCTATCTGCAGCAGGTATTTGGCGAATGGAGCCGCTTCACGGTAACGATCCACTAAATATCCGTTATGACCGGATACGATGATCTCCCGGATACCGCCGTTGTTCGAGGCGATGACCGGCAGTGCTGAGGCCATTGCCTCCACGTTGACCAGTCCGAAGGATTCATGCCGCTGGGACGGGCAGACGAAGACATCGGCCGCCTGATACAGACCATGAATATCTTCATGGGCGATCTTGCCGATAAAGGTGACCCGAACCCCCAGGCGCCGGGACATGGCCTTAAGCTGCCGGATATACCGCGGCTTGCCGTGGCCGGCGATAATCAACTGTGCCGGCAGACGTCTATTGAGCAGTCGCATGGCTCTAATTAATATGGGCACTCCCTTACGGGGGATAATCCGTCCGACGAACAGAACAGTAAAAACAGGACCCAGGCGAAAGATCCTGCGCGCCTGCTGCTTTTCCGCTTGCTCTGCCGGAAAGAACCGGGTCAAGTCGGCACCTAGTGGTACCACCCGGATGTTTCCGCCCAGACCGTGGAACCGCCGGGACAGTCTCTGCTGCAGCGAACGGCTGTTGACCGCGATAAGATCAGCCCTTGCCAGGCTGCGGGCAATCCGGGTTTCAGCCGGAACAAAGGTCAAGGAGTGGAGGAACAGGACCACCGGTGTGCGTGGATGCCGGCGCTTAACGGCGGCCATCAGCTGGGGGCGGTTGTCGACCTGTATCACATCGAAATGCTCCCCTTCAAGGTAGTCCAGCACCGAAGCAAGATAACGTGCAGGTGTACCTGAAGCCAGACGGATCATGTGCACCTGCTCCAGTTTATCGGCTTCGGGAAGTCCCGGAGCCTTCCGGCTTACGATTGTCACTGTATGCCGCCGGGCCAGTTCTCTGGCGATTGCCCAGATACAGATTTCCACAGAGCCATCTCCCGGCACCGGAAACTGTTCCGGCGCGATCATACAGATATGCATAGATGTAAGCCTCCTTCATCCTATAGCTGTGCCTCTTACCTAACATATGCCGATCAGCAGGCGGAAGACACATTTGTGGGGATCAGGATGTAATCTGTCTGGAGGCGGCTGCGATTACAGCGGCAACCTTTTGTTCCAGTTCAATAATCTTTTGCTTGCTGGCTGCGATCTGCCGGTGGCCGGAGAGCAATGATGTCAAGGAGCCGCCAGTCAGGGCAGGGTTCTTCTTGCGGATGGCAGATTTGAAGTCACTCCAATCTGCAGTCAGGCGTTTGTTCAGTGAAACGGCAACACTTTTCTGTGTCTTGATGGACGTCTGCGGACTTTCAATCCCGGCCAGTGTCTTGCGTACTGCAGCTATTTTCTTGGTCCGGATATCCTTGGCGGCTTTGAGTTGTGCCTCTTGGTCGCGGATGTCCTGGCGTGCCATCTGGACAAGGATTTTCATAGCATCGGACTGGGCACGCAGTATAGAATTTAAGGACTTGTCCTTAAGGCCCCTGAGCAGGGAGATGCGGGTGTTCAGCGCACTGTACTGGTCAAAGAGCGGCTGGTAGCGGCCCTTGGTGCTGACAACCACAGCACTAAGCCGGGTTACAGTGGCCTGATCAATATTCTTGATTTGCTCCTTCACGGCTATGAGTGACTGTGCGTTGTCTTCATGAAGCTTGCGGATTTGTTCCTCTCTGCTGTCATATTGCGCCGACAATGCAGACAATTCGCTGTACTGGCTCTTCAGCTTGCTTCTTGATGAAGAATCGGCAACCGCGGCAGTTAAATCAAAAGCGGCCTGAATCGAAGGGGTTAGCTCCGTTCCGGAAGCTGCCGTCAGACCTGCAAGGGGCAGCGATAGAAGCAGCAACGACAGAAGGGCCAGGACAGCATGTTTAAGAGTATTCATTTTTCTCCTCCTATGGGGTCATCCGTCTGCCTGTACCCAACAAAAAAAGCACCCGCAGCAAAGGCTAATAAGCCTTCATTACGGGTGCTTCCGGTAACAGGTCACGAATAAATTATTAACTTAAACTATAGATGAACCTCCTATATCCGTCAATATTCACAATTTATTTTGTTCTCATTTGAAAAAAGGGGCGGCTCATTTCTTTCCTTAATTCTCTTATCGTATACTTGGGTAAATAGACAACAGTGAGTCTGCACCAGCAGCGGCTCGTGATGAGGGAGGCCTGATTGATTTGGATAACAATAACAGGGGAATTCTGGATCAAGCGTTCCTGATGTCTCCGATGGGGATGGGAGTATTGTCTTCAGAAGAGGCCGAGTGGATAAAAGTTAATCCTGCTTTCTGTCAACTTCTTGGCTGCAGTGAACAGGAGTTCCTGGCGGAGGGTTTGCTCTACAATGCTTCTGCTTCGCGGGAGGAAGCCCGGCAATTGCACAACCATCTTATAAATGAACTAGACTCTTCTGCGGCGGGCTCTCTGGTCAAGGAGAAAAGATTCCAAGCCCGTTCGGGACGTACGGTATGGCTTCTGCTTACATTCGTCAAGGCTATGGAGGGACTGGCTTACCGGCATGTTATCGTGTACGCCCAGGATATCACCGACCGCAAAATTGCCGATCAGCTGACCGTGGACAGCCGTGATTTGTATGATTTATTTATAAAAGATGAACAAACGATGATTTCCTTCACCCTGCCTGATGGAACGCTGAGTTTCATTTCTCCTTCTTCGCTGCTGCAAATCGGTTTCGCCCCTGAGGAGTTAATTGGTAAGAACCGGCTGGAGTTCTACCATCCAGATGATACTGAAGGAATGAATAACCAGTCCGAAGGACTCCTGGAGAATAAAATTAATGTCCGCCGGCTGCGCCATAAAGAGGGGCATTATCTGTGGTTCGAGTCTTCTTTTCATATCATCCGTGATGAAAACGGTGAAGTCGTACGGATCATGGGCGTTGGCCGTAATGTGAACAGCCGCAAGCTGAACGAGGAGGCCTTGGCCACTGCCCAGCGGGTTGCCAAAATAGGCTCCTGGGTTTGGGATTTGTCCAAAGAAAGGCTGACGTTCTCAGAAGAACTGCAGCGGATGCTCCACTTTAGTACAGGGAAGAACGTGAATTATAAGACCTTCCTGTCTCTGGTGTATCCTGAGGACATGGTATTGCTGACTGAGGGAGTCGAACGGGCTGTGGAAAAAGGGGAATCCGGCGAAACCTCCTTCCGTCTGGTTCTTTCTGATGCCACAGTACTTGCAGTACACATTCAGTGGGATGTCATGCGCGGTCCCGACGGCAAGCCTGTGCAGCTGATCGGCATGATGCAGGATATTACCGAGCGGCGGCAGATGGAGCAGCAGCTTAGAGAGAGCGAACGGAATTACCGGCTGATGTCAGAGAACTCCATCGATATGATTTCGCGTCAATCGGTAGCAGGCACTGTCTTTCTCTATTGCTCTTCTGCCAGCCGCTCCCTGCTGGGCTACGAGCCCGAGGAGATGGTAGGGACAAGTGCCTTGGATTACCTGCATCCCGATGACCTGCAGCGGTTGAAGAAGACACTGGCCGAAAGTGAGCACTCCGGATTCATTCCCGTAGTAACCTTCCGGTACCGCCGCAAGGATGGAAGCTACGCCTGGTTTGAGACGAATAGCCGGTATATTTATGATGACCATGGCCAGATCCTGGAGATTATATCAGTCAGCCGTGATATCACCGAGCGCAAGCGTTTTGATTCTATGCTTCAGGAGAGTGAGCAACGCTACAAGTCTCTCTTCGAATATAATCCATCCGCGGTCTATTCCATGAATCTGCAGGGGGATTATCTGACAGCGAATGCCAATCTGGAGGAACTGACAGGTTATAGTCTGGATGAATTGATTGGAATGTATTTTGGACCTATTGTGCATGAGAAGGATATCGCGAAGACCCTGCATCATTTCACACTGGCCAGCCAGGGAGAGCCCCAGAGCTATGATCTGACACTGATCCATAAAGATGGGCATCTTATTGAAATCAATACCATCAATATCCCGATTATTGTCGACAGACAGGTGGTGGGTGTATTTGGGATTTCCCGTGATATCACTGAGCGTATCCGGTATACCGAGCAGATTGAGAAGCTCAGCAATGAATACACGCTGATTCTGAATGCGGTGTCCGAAGGTATATTCGGTCTGGATACCGAGGGGAGAATCACCTTCATCAATCCGGCGGGAGAGCGGATACTGGGGTTTGAGCATAACGAAATTATGGGCCGTTCTTACTTGGATCATATCCGGCAAACGGCGCCGGACGGCATTCATTACCGGCCTGAGGATTCTCCCCTGATGCGGGTTATCCGGACAGGAGAGTTCCAGCGGAGTATGGATGCGGTACTGTGGCGCAAGGACGGCTCCAGCTTTCTTGCGGAGTATCAGGCAACACCGCTGTTCGACAAAGGAGAACGCAAAGGGGCGGTTGTCGTATTCAGGGACATTACCGATGAGCAGGAAATTATCCGTGCCAAGGAGTCGGCCGAGAAGGCGGATCAGGCCAAATCCGAGTTTCTTGCGGTGATGAGCCATGAGCTGCGGACCCCGATGAATGGAATTATGGGGATGACAGATCTTCTGGCGGAGACGGAGCTTAATGAGGAACAACGCGGTTATGCGGAGATCATCAGCCAGAGCAGCGCTTCCCTGCTGTATATTCTCAATGAAATTCTGGATTTCAGTAAAATCGAAGCCGGTAAAATGACACTTGCTCATGAACCGGTTAGTGTGGAGTCTG
This sequence comes from Paenibacillus sp. P3E, assembly GCF_001909045.1. Lineage (NCBI taxonomy): Bacteria > Bacillati > Bacillota > Bacilli > Caryophanales > Paenibacillaceae > Paenibacillus > Paenibacillus sp. P3E. The sequence continues at coordinate 14,705 of NZ_LVWH01000173.1, forward strand.
TCATGGAGATGGTTACCGAGCTGTTTTCACCTAAAGCCAGGGAAAAGAATGTCCGGCTATCCAGCCGCATCGCCGAAGATGTTCCGGAGCTGATCATGGGTGACGCGGACCGTCTGCGCCAGGTGCTCGTGAATTTGGTGAGCAATGCGGTCAAGTTTACCGAAGAAGGGCAGGTCTCTATTGCTGTCGAAACGGAATATTGCCCGAACGCCAAGAAGCTGAACCTGAAGTTCAGTGTACGGGATACGGGAATTGGCATTCCAACCGCCAAGCAGCCGCTGCTGTTTCAATCGTTCTCCCAATTGCATCCGTCGATTAACCGCAAATATGGGGGTACAGGCCTGGGACTTGCGATCTGCAAACGGCTTGTCGAGCTTATGGGCGGAGCGATTGGAGTGGAGAGCGCAGAGGACGAAGGTTCGACCTTCTACTTCACCCTTCCCATCATTACCGATGAGGAGTGGAAAGAGAATAAGGCAGATGACAATCCGTTGCCCATTAATTCTGAAGCACGGAATGGCAGTGTTCATCCTGAGTCCAATACCAACCAGAACCAAGTACAGGTGGAGAATGGCAGTATACCGCCAGCCGCTAGCCCCGCGCCCGCTCTGCCTGAAGCGAAGTATGGCCCCCTGCGGATATTGGTTGCGGAGGATCATCCCGTCAATCAAAAGCTTATACTGACGATGCTGGAGAAACGGGGATATAGGGCGGATCTGGTGGAGAATGGCCAGCAGGCGCTTCAGGCCGTTCTTGAGCGTCCGTATGACCTGTTGTTAATGGATGTCCAGATGCCCGTGATGAGCGGAATTACTGCGTCGGCCAGAATCAGGGAGCAGGCTCCGCTTCACCACCGGCCGTTCATCGTTGCGGTAACGGCTTATGCCAGACCAGAGGATCGGGAGCGGTGCCTCATGGCAGGCATGGAAGACTTCGTCAGCAAGCCGTTTCTCGCCTCAGATATTGAGCGGATACTCAGGGAACGGAAGGAAAAGATATCCTTATGATCGAGGAAAGGTCTGAATATCGGCTGGAAGTGGAACCATATACACAATGGGAGCCGGGCGTAGCCTCTCCCGGCTCTGCCTGCGGGCCGGCGACCATGGCCGCTTTAATCGAATATTGGCATACCAGGAGAGGTTATGGGCGTATTCCAGGTTCGGGTCATTTTGACTCCAAAGCGGAGCATATCAATTATATATACAGCCATCATGGGGGGACTCCGTTGGGGATGAGTGCGCGCAGTTTTGCCAAAGGCCTTCAGGCCTATATTGGTGCTGCTCTCCCGCGCGTAGAGCGCAGGCACCGGCCGGTTTCAGTATCTGTTTTTAATGACATGGGGAGGTATCGGGCGGAGATTGACGCCGGGCGACCGGTGGCCGTGAAGTTTGACAAATGGTTCAGCCTCCGCTGGAGGGGAAGGTATGCCTATGATTATCATTGGGTGCTGGGAATCGGATACGATCTGACCGATACGGGAGCGGGACCTGCGCTGATTGTCCAAGATAACGGTATACGCCATAAGAACGGAGGGTTTACCCCTGGCCGGGAGCGCCATATTCCTTATTTGCCGAACCAGCCTATTCTTACCATGGTAGCGCTGAACATAGAATGACGGAACCTGAAATACAGCCGTACAGAATTCAGACCCCCGCTCATCCCATCTAAAAAATCTTTCTGTACAAACGTTTGCGCGAAGCGGATAATTAGGTTGTAATATCCATTTAATAAAGGGTAAAGGGGACAGATTGCTTTGTCAGTACAAAGGGAAATGGAAGAAACCATCTTTTATGGGGATCCTGCAGCTACCGGAGGCATTTCCGTATTCGACCAGGATTTTGACGAGCTGTTCAGCTATGACGGAGACGATCTTGGCCTCATCTATACTTCTGCTTACTCCGCCTTTTGTCTATGGGCTCCCACGGCGCAGGAAGCGGAAGTGGTGCTGTACGACTCTTGGCAGCAGACCGCCGGCGACCGCCTGCCCATGATACGTGAGGTGCGGGGGACCTGGAGGCTGACGGTTTCCGGTGATCTGGATGGCAAGCTGTATACCTATCGTGTACGTATCGGGGACCAGTGGAATGAGGCAGCGGACCCGTACGCACGTGCAGTCGGTGTAAATGGGGACAGAGCGGCCATTCTTGACCTGCGCAAGACGGATCCTGAGCGTTGGACTACGGATAAGCCGCCTTTGGCGAGCCCTATGGACGCAGTCATCTATGAGCTTCATGTGCGGGATTTGTCCATTCATCCGGCCAGCGGAACTGCCTACAAGGGACAATTTCTGGGTCTCGCCGAAGGCGGAACACGGGGTCCCGGGGGGATTCTGACCGGGCTCGATCATATTGCCGATCTTGGGGTGACGCATGTTCAGCTGCTGCCAGTCTATGACTTAGCCACAGAGAGCGTGGATGAAACCAGGCTGGACCAGCCGCACTATAACTGGGGGTATGATCCGAAGAATTATAACGTGCCGGAGGGCTCTTACGCGACAGACCCGTATCTGCCGGATGTGCGCATTACCGAGCTCAAAACCATGATTCAGGCGCTGCATGACCGTGGTCTGCGCGTAATCATGGATGTGGTCTATAACCATGTGTATGACGGGTACCGTGTGAATTTTACCAAGCTGGTTCCCGGCTATTATCTGCGCTACAAGCGGGACGGCAGTCTGTCAAACGGTTCGGGCTGCGGCAACGATGTCGCTTCCGAGCGGACCATGATGTCCCGGTTTATTGTGGATTCGGTTCTCTACTGGGCCACAGAATATCATATGGACGGCTTCCGGTTTGACCTGATGGGTCTGATTGATGTTGACACGATGGCGGAAATCCGCCGCCGTCTGGATGAAGTCGACCCTTCGATCATGACCATCGGCGAGGGATGGATCATGGAGACCGAGCTTGCCACGGAACGGCTGGCCAATCAGAGTAACGCAGACGCACTGCCGGGAATCGGACAATTTAACGACGGTTTTCGGGACGCGGTGAAGGGCAATATTTTCAGGTATGAGGAACCAGGCTTTATCGGCGGCAGGTCGGGACTGGAACAGGTGGTGAAGACAGGCATTACAGGGGGAGTGGTGTACGGACAGACTACCGGCCAGTTTGCCGATGAACCCCGGCAGTGCGTGAATTATATGGAATGCCACGACAATCATACCTTGTGGGATAAAATCGTCCTGTCCTCTGCCGGAGTATCCGACAAGCAGCGCAGGGCGATGCACCGGCTGGCTTCAGCCATGGTGCTGACGAGCCAGGGGATTCCGTTCCTTCATGCCGGACAGGAATTTATGCGTACCAAAGAAGGTGTGGAGAACAGCTTTGAATCACCGGTAGAGATCAATTGGCTGGACTGGGAGCGCTGCGCTGCTTATGCGGACGAGGTGGCTTACATGAAAAAGCTCATATCGCTGCGCCGGGCACATCCCGCCTTCCGCTTGCACAGTGCAGAGGAAATCCGTGCGAAGCTATTCTTCGAGAAGGCGCCTGCGGGTACAGTGGCATATACGCTTCGGGAGCATGCCGGAGGTGATGCAGCGAAGCACCTGTACGTGGTCTACAATACCAATCCGGGCGGATCAACGCTTTCGCTGCCGCCGCTGGGGGTATGGGAGCCACTGTTTGGGGAGGAACTGGCAGTATTGGGGACAGAGGGGCAACTGACCGTTAAGGGTCTCGGAATGGTCGTTCTGGCCGTTCAGGCTTAGCACGATTAACACCGGAATACCTAGATGAGGAACATGAAGACTGTTTTGTAGGCAGAGCCATCTGCCGACTGGACAGTCTTTTTCCTGTGAAAATTCTAAAAACAGGATTACTTTTGAAATTTAGTACTACACCTGTCGTAGTAATCATGCTACAATATTATTACTACGACAGATGTAGTACGACAGATGCAGTAGGGAGGAAGGATATTGATCAGCAGCGATGTGATCCGCGGATACAACGATACATTTATTCTATATATGCTTTTGGACGGAGAATCCTATGGCTACGAGATATCCAAGAATATCAGGAGGCTGTCGGATGAGAAATATATTATGAAGGAAACCACCCTGTATTCCGCGTTTACCCGGCTGGAGAAGAATGGGTACATCTGCTCGTTTTATAAGGATGAGACCCTGGGGAAGCGGCGTACCTACTACCGCATTACTCCGGAGGGGCTGGCGTATTATCATGACAAATGTGCGGAGTGGCTGATCACCCAGGAAGTTGTGAACAAATTTATTAAGGAGCTGTGATTAGGAATGGAAACCATCATCAGTTATTTGAACAATATGTTTGCCGCTCTCCCCAGAACCGCGCAGATGGATGGGGTCAAGCAGGACCTGCTGTCGAGCATGGAAGAGAAGTACCATGAATTGAAGCAGGAAGGCAAAACCGAAAATGAAGCCGTGGGCATCGTGATTTCCGAGTTTGGCAACATTGATGAACTGATCGAAGAACTTGATATTCCCGTTGAAGGGGAGGAGAACAAGCTTCTGATGCTTGCTCCGGAGGATACATTTAGCTATATGGCTGCCAAAAAGAAATCGGGCTTCATGGTGGGGCTAGGTGTAATGTTGTGCATTATCGGTCCCGCATTGCTGATTCTGCTGAACACTCTGACCGAGTCCGGATTTCTTAAAGGGGTCATTTCAGAGGATGCTGCATCCATTCTTGGTGTGGTTGCTTTGCTTATACTGGTGGCATTGGCAGTGGGTCTGTTCATTTTCAGCGGCATGATGCTGGAGAAATATAAATATCTGCACAAAGGCTTTAACCTGCCATATGATTTAGGGTCCGAGATTCAGCACCGCAGCAGTGCATTTGTCTCTACGTATACCTTGTCGCTCGTGATGGGCGTATGCCTGTGTGTATTAAGTCCGGTTCCGGTGATTGCATGGTCTCTGATCAATGAAGATTCTACCGGTTATGGCGTGGTCATTTTGCTTCTGCTGATTGCTTTGGCGGTCTTTCTGTTCATTTATTATGGTAACATTAAGGAGAGCTTCAGCTTCCTGCTTAAGGAAGGCGAGTTCACCCGGGAAAAGAAAGAAGAGAAGCGCGTCATGGGCAACGTCTCAGCGATTATCTGGCCGGTGGCAGTCTGCATTTTTCTGATCAGCGGGTTTGTTTTTGAGAACTGGGATATCAACTGGATCGTGTTCCCGGTAACCGCGATAGTCAACTCCGTGTATAGTGCTGCCAAAGAAAAATAACCTCTGATAGCCGCTTTGCCCATCTCCGAAATTTTATCTAAAAATGTGACTTTCCTCATTTAGGCTATACAGGATAGATGATAATATAGAGTCATTTCAGGCGGGAAACCGTCTTGTCACAGCTTCTTGCTTTGCTGCTTTACAGTGACAAATAATCAGTCGGTGACAGAGAGTAACTGTCTTTTTGGAGCCGAATGGGGCAACAATGCCGCCTTTGGGTGATTCGGCGGCCAATCAGAGAGACTCGGAGGATGACAGGTATGGGTAAAGCAACAGGATTTCTTGAATATCAGCGGCAGACTCCTGCGGAGTGCGAGCCTTTGGAACGGATTAAGAACTGGAATGAATTTTCGCAGAAGATGGACGAGGAGAAGCTGAAGGAGCAGGGCGCGCGCTGCATGGATTGCGGTACACCGTTCTGCCATGTTGGACGGCTGCTCTCCGGGATGGCCTCCGGCTGTCCGCTGCATAATCTTATTCCGGAATGGAATGATATGGTATACCGCGGCAACTGGGAGGTTGCGCTTAAACGGCTTCACAAGACCAACAACTTTCCGGAGTTTACCGGACGTGTCTGTCCAGCACCTTGTGAAGGCGCTTGTACAGTGGGGATGAACGGCAATCCGGTCACGATCAAATCGATTGAGAAGGCCATCGTGGACAGAGGTTTTGCTGAGGGTTGGATCGTTCCCCAGCCGCCGCTCAGCCGTACCGGCAAAAAAGTCGCCGTAGTCGGCTCCGGTCCTGCAGGTCTTGCTTGTGCCGCACAGCTTAACAAAGCCGGACATAGTGTAACCGTGTATGAACGTGCGGACCGAATCGGCGGCCTGTTGACCTACGGAATTCCGAATATGAAGCTGGACAAACAAACGGTACAGCGCCGAGTAGATCTGCTGGCGGCAGAAGGCGTTACCTTCGTTACCCGGACCGAGATCGGCAGAGATATTGAAGCATCAAAGCTGAAGGAAGAGCATGATGCATTGGTGCTGTGCGGCGGCTCTACGCAGGCACGTGATCTGGCGCTGGAAGGGCGCGAGCTTCGGGGCATTCATCAGGCGATGGAATTCCTGACACTGAACACGAAGAGTCTGCTCGACTCCGGCCTCGCAGACGGGGAATACATCTCAGCAGCCGGCAAAGATGTGGTCGTTATTGGCGGCGGGGATACAGGTACGGACTGTGTCGCTACCTCCATCCGCCACGGCTGCCGCAGTGTAGTTCAACTGGAGATTATGCCGCAGGCGCCGCTTACCCGCCAGGCGGGCAACCCTTGGCCGGAATGGCCGAAGGTGATGAAGGTGGATTACGGCCAGCAGGAAGCAGCGGCCTTGTATCAGGAAGATCCGCGTCGTTATCTTGTGAATACGAAGCGTTTTGTCGGCGACGACGGCGGACATGTGCAGGAACTGCACACCGTGCGCATCGAATGGACCCGGAATGAGCAGGGCCGGATGGTGCCGGTAGAGGTTCCAGGCAGTGAAGAAGTCATCCAGGCACAGCTTGTGCTGCTTGCCCTGGGATTCACCGGACCGGAAGAAACGGTGCTGGGCCAGCTAGGGGTTGAGCGTGATGAGCGCTCCAACGCCAAAGCCGAGTTCGGAACGCAGGCTACCAATGTGGAAGGCGTGTTTGCTGCTGGAGATATACGGCGCGGCCAGAGCCTTGTGGTATGGGCTATTAATGAAGGACGGCAGGCAGCGCGCGAGGTGGACCGGTTCCTGATGGGTTCTTCCAATCTGCCATAATTCATAATATAAGAATGTAAAGTGCAGGGCGCCCCGCGGGCGCCCGCTTTGCGTTAGGGACTCAAGGAGAGTTAAAATAATTAGATACATAGGACAATAAATAAACAATGAAAAGGAGAATGCATCATGAAACTGATGTTCATTTCAGATATTCACGGATCACTGCATTGGCTGGAGCAGGCTTTGGCTAAGGCTGAGGAGGAGCAGCCGCACACTCTCGTTATTCTTGGAGACTTCCTGTACCACGGGCCACGAAATCCGCTGCCGGATGGCTATGATCCCCAAGGAGTCGCAGCCAGGCTGAATGCCTATGGCAAATCACTGGTGGCCGTACGCGGCAACTGCGACGCCGAGGTCGATCAGATGCTGCTGCAGTTCCCGATGATGGGCGACTATGTGCTGATCCTTCATGAAGGCCGGAAGATCTATGCTACCCACGGACATGGCTTCAGCATCGACAATCTGCCACAGCTGACACCGGGCGATGTTTTTATTCAAGGTCACACCCATCTGCCGGTAGCGGATGTCAAGGAGGGCATCACGGTGCTGAACCCCGGCTCCATCTCGCTGCCGAAAGAGAACCATCCCAATTCCTACGGGATTCTGGAGAATGGGGATTTCATCATCAAGGACTTTGCGGGAAATATAGTGAAACAGATCAAGCTCTAAAATACAGCTAGACTCTGATCCCCCTGGATTTTCCCAGGGGGATTTGCTTGTCCGGCAATTGAGCGCATCCTCATATTATTGTATGATGGGTAAGGAGCTTTTCCGGGACAGCCGGGCGCTCCAAATATGAATAGCAGAGGTAATTATAAGAATGTATCCCAAAGAATTAAACTATACCATGCCACCCGAATGGGATGAGCATGAACGTACTTTTATTTCCTGGCCGGTCGAGGCTTCCATGGTGTTTCCCGACAATTATGAAGCCGTGAGGGGCGGCTATGCCGAGATTATCCGGGCTATTGCCGAGTTCGAGCCGGTAACCGTAGTAGTGAACCCGGAAGAGTTGGAGCAGGTGGACAAGCTGGCTCTGGGAGACAATGTTACGCTGCTGCCGATCCGGCATAATGATGCCTGGCTGCGTGACAACGGTCCAACCTTTGTTAAGGGTGAGGATGGAACACTTGCAGGCGTGAACTGGAAATTCAATGCCTGGGGCGGCAAATATTCACCTTGGGACCTGGATGATGAGGTGGCTCCTCAGATTCTGAAGCAGGTGCAGGTTACCCGTTACGATGCTCCGCTGGTCATGGAGGGTGGATCTATCCATAGCGATGGGGAAGGAACACTTCTTACCACAGAGGAATGTCTGCTGAACAAGAACCGCAATCCGGAGCTGGACCGGGAAGAGATTGAAGAATACGTGTGTAAATATACAGGTACAGAAGCCATCATCTGGCTGAAACGCGGCCTGAGCGGTGATGAAACCGATGGGCATGTCGATAATATTGCCTGCTTCGCCGCACCTGGCAAAGTAATCATCCAGGTCTGCGATGACCCGCAGGACGAGAATTATTCGATTACCCAGGAGAACTTAAGGATTCTGGAAAATGCCGTGGACGCCAAAGGACGGAAGCTGGAGATCATCACGATTCAGCAGCCGCCTCGTACGGATTATGAGGACAGCCGTCTGACGCTGAGCTATTTGAATTTCTATTTTGTGAACGGAGGGATTATTCTGCCGGTGTTCGGAGGAACTGCTGCGGAGACAGATAAACTTGCCGAACAGAAGCTTGCCGAACAGTTCCCGGACCGCAGAATCCGCACGGTGAATGGAATGGCCGTAATTGGCGAAGGCGGCAATGTACACTGCACCACCCAGCAGATGCCTGCCGGGAGATCATAATTTTTGCAAGGAGGACTGAATGGTGAGAAAAGTAAAAGTAGCCGCGACACAAATGAGCTGTTCCGGTGATATTGATGAGAATATCCGCAAGGCGGAAACCCTGGTTAGGGAAGCTGCTGCCCAAGGCGCGCAGATTATCCTGCTTCAGGAGCTGTTTGAAACTCCGTATTTCTGCCAGAAGGAGAAATCAGATTATTATGCTTATGCGACCGAGCTTGAGCACAACAAAGCGGTGAACCATTTCAAAGCGGTAGCGAAAGAACTGCAAGTGGTGCTGCCGATCAGCTTTTATGAAAAGAAAAACTATGCCCGTTACAACTCCCTGGCTGTGATTGATGCTGATGGCACGGTGCTGGGCAAATACCGCAAAAGCCACATCCCCGATGGCCCCGGCTATGAAGAGAAGTTCTACTTCAATCCCGGAGATACCGGCTTTAAAGTGTGGAATACCCGTTACGCCAAAATTGGTGTCGGCGTCTGCTGGGATCAATGGTACCCGGAAGCCGCACGGGTGATGAGTCTGATGGGAGCCGAGATTTTGTTCTACCCTACAGCCATCGGTTCGGAGCCGCAGGACGGGTCGATTGACTCCAAAGACCACTGGCAGACCTGTATGCTGGGCCATGCGGCAGCGAATCTGATTCCTGTCGTGGCCTCCAACCGGATCGGAGAGGAAACGGATGAGGAGTCCAGCATTAACTTCTATGGCTCCTCATTTATCGCCGGTCCTCAGGGCAACAAGATTGTCGAAGCCGGACGGGATGAACAGACTGTATTGGTCAGTGAATTCGACCTGGACGCCTTGGAGGTTGGCCGGATCGAATGGGGGATCTTCCGCGACCGGCGTCCGGAGCTGTATCGGTTAATTGCTTCGTATGACGGGGATTTGACGTTTTAATCTGTACAACGTTAATGAAAGATAACAAAGGCTGAAATACAGCATAGCAATGGCACCGCCGGGGATATTCACATCTCATGGCGGTGCCTTTTTTTGATAATAGAGACGGTAGTAGGGATGGATCCTCCAGCGGATAAGTGAATGAGCAGAGTCCAGTAAAGGGAGGAAATGCTACAATATAACGATTTCGTGTTATAAAACATTACATAGAATAGAAAAGTTAATTGTCATCACTACTTTAATCTGATAAAATCTCCTTAAGTTATTACACGAATAAGTAGGGGGATTGAAGAATGGGAATTAAAAATAAATGGTTTATGTCAGCTTTGATGTCATTCGTAGTGCTTGCAATGGTGGGCTGCAGTTCCGACAATAAGGCAGACAGCGGCAGCGCCGGCGGGGAGACGATTAAGTTCGCCAGTGACGCGAGCTATGCACCGATGGAGTATATGGATACAGATACAATCAAAGGATTTGACATCGATTTCATCAAGGCGGTAATGGATGAAGCTGGCATCGGCTATACCGTTACGAACACGGGGTGGGACACTATGCTGACCAGCGTGAAGCAAGGCACGGAATACCAAGCTGGTTTGTCTTCGGTTTCTATTACAGACGAGCGGAAAGAAACCTATGATTATTCCATTCCTTATTTTGAATCCACCAACATGATTATGGTTAAGGAAGGCAGTGACATCAAGAGTGCGCTTGACCTGAAGGGTAAAAGGGTTGCTGTGCAGGCGGCGACTACGGCGGATGAGCTGATGAGCGGAATTATGGGTGTCGACAACGCCAAACTTAAGCGTTTTGACAGCAACGCGGTAGCCCTGATGGAGCTGAATAAAGGTGGAGCTGATGCGGTGGTGGCAGATATCGCTATCGTCAACGAATATATCAAGAACAACCCGAAAGAGAAATTGACAGGGATCATCGATAAGGAAAACTTCGGCTCTGAATATTATGGCATCTTATATCCTAAGGGCAGTGAATGGAAAGCCAAGCTTGACCCGGCGATCAAGAAAATTATTGAGAACGGCAAATATGCCGAAATCTACAAAACCTGGTTCGGTAAAGATCCGGACACCCAGACTCTCTTGAACGCAGAGTAAGCGGACGAACAATTGAGCATGCGTAATGATTGCTATTGCGCATGCTTCTTTTTTTGAAATAGAAGAGAAGGGAAGAGTCCTATGGATTTCAGATTTGACATTATCGCTCATTATATACCGGTATTGCTGAGGGGCACCGCATTTACCATTGGCGTATCTATTGTCTCCATTATATTGGGTTCAGTTCTGGGGCTGGGCATTGGTTTTGGCAAAATGGCACCGAAAGCGTATTTCCGCTGGCCGTTTCATTGTTACATCAATTTTTTCCGCGGGACCCCGTTGTATGTGCAGATTTTGATTGTCCACTTTGGGGTGATCCCGGCGTTTTACGGCAGCACCAATGTGTTAATGACCTCTTTTGTGGCACTCTCCCTGAACTCTGCCGCTTATTCCGCCGAGATTTTCCGCGCCGGTATCCAGTCTATTGATCCGGGGCAGCGGGAAGCGGCGGTTTCGCTCGGAATGACCCAATTTCAGGCCATGCGCTTTATCATTCTGCCGCAGGCGGTCAAACGGATGGTTCCTGCATTCGGGAATGAATTTATTGTGCTGGTGAAAGACTCTTCCCTGCTCGCGCTGATTGCCGCACCGGAGATTATGTATTGGAGCAACACGATGAAAGGCCAGTATTTACGGATATGGGAGCCGTATTTGACTGCCGCATTGATCTATTTCATTCTTACCTATTCCCTCAGCAAGCTGCTCAATTATATCGAACGGAAGGTGTAACCGCATATGGAGCCTATGATCTCAGTTAGACATCTGCATAAATCATTCGGGACGCACAAGGTGCTCACTGACATCAGCGTCGATATTCATATCCGGGAGGTAGTAGTGGTGATCGGGCCTTCGGGCTCGGGCAAATCGACCTTTCTGCGCTGCCTGAACCTGCTGGAGCAGCCGCAAGAGGGCGACATTATTATTGAAGGCACTTCCTTGATGGCCAAAACCACTAGGATTAATGATATCCGCACAGAGCTTGGCATGGTTTTTCAGCAGTTCAATCTGTTCCCTCACAAAAAAGTAATCGAAAATATTATGCTCGCCCCGGTTCGGGTCCGAAAATGGCCTGTCGGGCAAGCCCGTCAGAAGGCGCTGGAGCTGCTGGACAAGGTCGGTTTAAGGGAAAAAGCAGACGTCTATCCGGCCTCACTCTCCGGCGGTCAAGCCCAGCGGGTGGCAATTGCCCGGGCGCTGGCCATGGAGCCCAAGATCATGCTGTTTGATGAGCCCACCTCTGCACTTGACCCGGAAATGGTTGGTGAGGTGCTGGCGGTCATGAAGGATTTGGCGCGTGAAGGGATGACAATGGTCGTAGTTACACATGAGATGGGCTTTGCCCGTGAGGTGGGAGACCGCGTGCTGTTTATGGAGCAGGGTGTGGTGGTTGAGGAGGGGGACCCGGAGCAATTGTTCGGCCATCCAGCGCATGAGCGTACACAAGCCTTCCTGTCCAAGGTGCTGTGAAATTCTGGCAAAGTAGAATCTTCTCGATGAATCGGTTATATTAGAAGTGTAAGCACTTGGATATGGAACATTAAGTAAATGTTTGTCGAAACGGCGGAGAGGAGGCTCTGGGATATCTTTTGTTTATCATCACTTAATGATAGAAGGAGAATACGATGAGCACATTTAAAAACTGGTTGAACAACACAAAAAACGGACTGACCGAACAGGTGAAAAAGTTTAAAAATAAAGATTTCATGAACGCAGTTGTTGCGGGCTGTGCCCTGGTAGCTGCTGCCGACGGCAAGATTGAGGAATCCGAAAAGAACAAAATGGCCGGATATATGAATCTCAGCAATGAACTGAAGGTATTTGACATGAGAGATGTCATTAACCAGTTCAACTTCTATGTCAGCAATTTCGAGTTTTCTCCGGAGATTGGCAAGCAGGAAGCGCTGAAGTCCATCGCCAAATTCAGCAACAAACCAGAAATTGGACGCGTCATTGTAGGCGTATGCTCTGCAATTGGGGCGGCTGACGGTGATTTTGACGAGCAGGAAAAAGCGGTTGTGCGGAACATTTGCAGCGTACTGGGACTGAGTCCAAGCGAATTCAGCCTGTAAGCATATTACCGAAGTTCACTATAAAAGGTTGAAACGTATTTGTTTTTGTGTCGTATCACTGGTATAACACCCACAAGTAAGACTTACAGCTGTGATTCTTTCCGAAACGGAGGTACGTAAATTTGGCTGGTATTAATCTGGTAAAAGGTCAGAAGATTGATTTAACAAAAGGAAATGCCGGACTTTCCGGTGTTATCGTAGGGCTTGGCTGGGACCCGGCTGAGCCGGCACGCGGATTCTTCGGTGTCAAGAAGCAGGCGAACGTGGACTGCGATGCCTCGGCGCTGCTCCTGAACGAGAATGGCAAGCTGACCAACAAGCTGAATCTGGTCTGCTTTCACAACAAGCAGAATCCGAACAGCTCCGTTGTTCACTCCGGGGATAACCTGACAGGTGAGGGTGACGGAGACGACGAGCAGATCAATGTGAACCTGAAGGCGATTCCTGCCGATGTGCACAAGGTCCTGGTCGTAGTCAACATTTATGATGCCGTGAACCGCAAGCAGGATTTCGGGATGATTAAATCGGCGTATATCCGGGTTATTAATGCCACAGGCAATGCCGAACTGATCAAGTTCAACTTGACGGACAATTACACAGGTTTTACTGCACTGATCTGCGGAGAGCTCTACCGGCATGGCGAGGAATGGAAATTCGCAGCCATCGGCGAAGGAGCACACGCAGCACATATCAACCAATTGGCTGAGCGTTACATCTAATTCCAATATAAGAAAAGAGGTTTCTATTCATGGCGATTAATTTATCCAAAGGTCAAAAGATCGATTTGACCAAAACGAACCCGGGTTTGTCCAAAATTACAGTCGGTCTCGGCTGGGACACCAATAAATACGACGGCGGTAAAGATTTCGACTTGGACGTTTCCGTCTTTTTGACGAATGCCAGCGGCAAAGTGGATAAAGAGACCAATTTTATCTTCTTCAATAACAAACAGAACGAGAATGCTTCCGTTGTACACACTGGTGACAACCGTACAGGTGAAGGCGACGGAGACGATGAGCAAATTCAGGTGGATCTGCTCAATATTCCGGCAGACGTAGATAAAGTGGCATTTACCATTACCATCTACGAAGCTGAGAGCAGAAGCCAGAATTTTGGTCAGGTTTCCCGCTCGTACGTGCGTATCGTAAATGATGCCAACAGCGAAGAATTGATCCGTTTTGACCTGGGAGAAGATTTCTCTGTTGAAACAGGCGTAGTTGTAGGCGAATTGTACCGCAACGGTGCAGAGTGGAAATTTAATGCTATCGGAAGCGGTTATAAGGACGGTCTTGCCGGTCTGACCCGCGATTACGGTCTGCAATAAATTACTGCTCCCGTAAATGAAATTATTCACGAAAGAAGGTTATTGCCAGTGACGATCAGTCTTTCCAAAGGACAGCGGATTGATCTTACCAAGACCAATCCGGGTCTGACGAAGGTAGTTGTGGGACTGGGCTGGGATACGAACAAATATAGCGGCGGCAAGGATTTTGACCTTGATGCCTCAGCCTTTCTCCTCCATGAGGACGGTAAAGCCAAAGGCGAGGATGATTTTGTTTTCTACAACAATCCATCCGGCGGTACCGGCTCTGTAACCCATACGGGAGATAACCGTACAGGGGAGGGCGATGGGGATGACGAACAGATCCTGGTTGATTTCAGCAAAGTTCCCGCCAATATTGAGCGTATCGGGATTACGGTAACTATTTATGATTATGAAGCAAGGGTCCAGAACTTTGGACAAGTCTCCAACGCATTTGTGCGCGTCGTGGATGCCTCCAGTGACCGTGAAATTCTGCGTTTCGATCTGGGCGAGGATTTCTCAACAGAAACCGCCGTTGTGTTCTGTGAATTCTACCGCAACGGGACGGATTGGAAGTTCCAGGCGGTGGGAAGCGGTTTTGCCGGCGGCCTTAGTGCCTTGTGCAGGAACTACGGACTGGACGCGCAATAGAAGCTTCAAAGGCGGGATCATTAGCGATCCTGCCCTTTTTATACTCTTCTCCATTCATAAAGGTGGCGTAAGAATGAGCATTCAAGTGGTGAAAGGGCAGAAAGCAGATCTGACCAAAAGCAACCCGGGGCTCGATCAAATGGTAGTAGAGATCACCTGGCAAGCCCCTTCTTCAATGGAAATTGACGCCTCGGCGTTCCTCCTGGACTCTCAAGGCAAGGTGCGTGGGGACGATGACCTTATCTTTTATAATAATCCGGCTACATCGTATATCGGCTATAAGGACGTGCCGGGCCAGGCCTCAGGAGGCCGCAAGCATTTCGAGGTGGAACTCGGCAAGATTCCGCCAGGCATTATGAAAATCGCATTTACGCTTACACTCTATGACGGCGAAAACCGCAAGCAGATGTTCGGGCAAATGAGTGAAGCGCATTGCCGGATTCTGAACCGGACGACGGGCTCGGAGATCCTGCAATGTAATCTTGGAAATCATTTCTCCGTAGAAACAGCTGTTGTGGTAGGAGAATTATATAGATACAGCGGTGAATGGAAATTCAGCGCCATTGTTGCGGGTTTTGACGGGGGGCTGCAGGCGCTTTGCAGCAACTATGGTATTGAAGTATCTGAAGAACCGCCGCCAGCCGCCCAAAAACCGGACTTGCAAGGGATACCCGTGCCGCCAGCGCCGGAGATTCCGGTTGTCCGGCCGCCGGCTGTATCCCAACCGCCTTCACAGCGGCAGGAGGCACCTCCTTCTCCGCCGCTGAATCTTAATCTGAAGAAGATTGAGCTGAAGAAAAAGGGGGATTCCATCAACTTGAAGAAATCGGCCTCCGGTCTGGGAGAGGTTCTGGTTAACCTTAACTGGAATCAGAAGCAGGGCGGGGGGCTGTTCAGCCGAAAGGGCGGCGTAGATCTGGATCTTGCCTGTCTCTATGAACTGAAGAATGGCCGCAAGGGCGTTGTTCAGGCGCTTGGTAATGCTTTTGGACATCTCCAGCAGCCTCCCTTTGTCATGCTGGATGGGGATGACCGGACAGGCTCCGTAACCTCGGGAGAAAACCTGCGTATAAACGGAAGTAAGGTTGCAGAGATCGAACGGATCTTGATTTTTGCTTTTATCTACAAGGGAGTTACCCATTGGTCTGAAGCAGATGGTGTGGTTACCATCAAACAGGGTGAAGGGCCGGATATTATCGTCAACTTGGACGAGCATAACAACCGTAAGGGAATGTGTGCCATAGCCATGATTCGGAATGTGGGGAATGAAACATTCAGTATTGAAAGGCTCGTGCAATATTTCAGCGGGCACCGTGAGATGGACCAGGCATATGGATGGGGGCTGCAATGGGTAGCGGGCAGCAAATAAACTATTTTACCGGAGGCATAAGGGGATGAACTGGTTCAGCGATTTTTTTAGGAGTATTAGTGATAACTATGGGCATTTCTTCTCGTGGAGCGATATTACAGGCACTCTCTCTGACCCTGTAAGCTGGGGGATCATCGGGAGTTTGGTGCTGCTGGAAGGCCTGCTCTCCGCTGATAATGCGCTCGTGCTTGCAGTTATGGTCAAGCATTTACCGAAAGAGCAGCAGAAGAAGGCGTTGTTCTACGGGATTCTGGGAGCTTATCTATTCAGATTCCTGGCCATTGGCCTCGGAACCTATCTAATTGGATTCTGGGAGGTTAAGGTTGCAGGCGCGCTGTACCTCTTCTATATTGCCTACAAAGGATTATTTAAAGGCGGTGGCGAGGAGGGCGAGACGAAGAACAGAGGTACCTCTTTCTGGAAGACTGTACTCCTGGTTGAATTAATGGATATTGCGTTCAGCATCGATAGTGTCATTGCTGCATTTGGTCTTAGCAATAAAGTCTGGGTGCTCTTCCTGGGCGGTATCCTCGGCGTGTTGATGATGCGCGGAGTGGCGCAGCTGTTCCTGAAGCTGATTGCCAGATTCCCTGAACTGGAGCAAACGGCGTTTCTGCTCATTGCTATTATTGCCGGCAAGATGCTGGCGGGAGCTATTGGCTATGAAATGCCACATGTGGTGTTCTTCACCATCCTGATCGCAGTGTTCGTGGGAACGATCTTGTACAGCTCCGGCAAGAAGAAAAGAGAAGCCAACCGCAAGGCTTAATCCTGTGGAAGTAAAAGAAGTTTGTCAGTGTTTTATAGGAGATGGGAGTGCGCAGGGAAGGTGCACCTCCCTCATCTGCCGGGTAATCTTATAGGTTATAGCATGGCCCTTTGCTTGTATTTGAGAAAGCCGGATGCCGTCCCCGAGAGGACGGCACAGCCGGTTCTACTGCTCTTTATAAGGAGAGGTTATTTGTTGTTTAAGCGCTTCTTCGTGAACCAATAAGGGGGAAAGGCCTTGAGATACTTCGATTACCTGACCAAAGAGCAAGAAATGTCCTTATTCTATTCTTCGCCTGTTAAGTTTGACTCATCTACCCCCAAGGAGCTCCTGGCCTACGCCGTTGGAGCTGCCCTGTATATGCCAGCTACCCGTTCCAGTGTCGCTGAAGATATTTTGAAGCTCAAGGCTTCAGGTTTGGTAACGGTGATTATGGATCTGGAGGATGCGATTGGCGACGGTGAGGTTGATTTTGCCGAGGAGTCTGTCGTAAGACACCTTGCCTTCCTGTCCGCGTATGCCGACAATGAGCCTGATTTACGGAACAGTCTTCCATTGCTGTTCATCCGTGTACGTAATCCGGAGCAGCTGCAGCAGCTGATTTTCCGGCTGGGCACCCTGATTACCATGGTGACTGGCTTTGTTTTCCCGAAATTTACTTTAGAGAATGGTGTGGAATATTTCGAAGCGATCGCTGATTATAACAGCTCCCGCAGCTATTCGGCGCCTGTGCTGTACGGTATGCCGATCCTGGAGAGCGCACCGGTTATTTACCGGGAAAGCCGGCTGGATACCCTGCTGGGAATCCGCGCTTTATTAGGAGAATACCGTGACTATGTGCTGAATGTCCGCATTGGGGCGACGGATTTCTCCAGCCTGTTCGGGTTGCGGCGCAGTCCCGATATCAGTATTTATGATCTGACACCAATCCGCGACTGCATCTCGGATATTATCAATGTGTTCGGCCGGGTGGAAGAAGGTTACGTCATCTCGGGACCGGTGTGGGAATATTTCGGGAGCAAGGGACACCGGGTGCTGCGTCCTCAGCTCAGGCAGACTCCTTTTGAAGAAACCTACGGCAAACAGGGCCGCGAAATCCGTGAGTCCTATATTACCAGGTCAGAGGATGGGCTGTTCCGTGAAGTGCTTTTGGATAAGGAAAACGGAATTGTCGGCAAAACGATCATTCACCCCTCCCATCTTAGACCTGTACAGGCCATGTATACCGTCATGCATGAGGAGTATGTGGATGCCCTGAGTATTGTGGAGAGCAATGATGGGAGCCGTGGTGTGTTCAAAAGCGAATACTACAACAAGATGAATGAAATTAAGCCGCATTTGAACTGGGCAAAACGTATCTTACTACGATCTCAAATATACGGGGTGTTACATGAACAACAGCATTTTGTCGGATTATTGCCCGAGAACGAATACACACACGTTTAATATCGTCGAAAACCTGGAGGTCAAGGTCACTGAAACCTCTAATCCTTTTCATATGCCGGTTGAAACCTTATTCTCCATGGCAGCCCGCATCAACAAAAAACGTTCGTTCCTCTTTGTCAGCAAGGTGCTCGGTAAGCATATCCCTGTTAATCCATATACCCCGCTGCTCAGCGGAGCTGCGCTGGCACTCTTGCTCTATCGGGAGATGAACGGAGAAGCTGCGTATGACTCGATGATGGACAGGCTTCTGGATCAAGCGGTTCAAGGCATGATTCATCCGGAGTATGCGGAGGCGGCTTATCATGATCTGCTCGAAGCCCGGCTGGTTCTTCCTGAGCGTGTATTGTTCATTGGCTTTGCCGAAACGGCAACGGCCCTTGGGCATAGTATGTACAACATATTCGCTGCGGGTGCATCCTATATTCATACTACCCGTGAAGACATTCCGCAGCTTGCATCGGTGGTCAGCTTTGAGGAAGAACATTCTCATGCGGTTGATCATTTATGCTATGCCCTGAATGCTGAGCTGCTGTCCGGGGAAGAACCGATTGTGCTGGTGGACGATGAAATTACTACCGGCAATACAGCGATTAATACAATCCGTGATATCCAGTCTAAGTTTCCGCGCAAGGAATATGTGGTCGCTTCACTGCTCGATTGGCGCAGCGACTCCAATATTCAGGCTTACCGTAATCTGGAGCAGGAGCTGGGCATCCGTATTCGGGCATTAAGTTTGCTGCAGGGAACGATTGAAGTCACAGGCACCCCTCAGCTTAACTTGGTAGAATCGGGTTCCCACACTTTCTCAGCCACTGAAGCCCCTGTGATTATCACGTATGTACAGGATGGTCTGGAACGGCTGAATGTGACCTCCGCGGATTCTTTAGGAGAAATCAACGCTTCACCCTATCTGAGGCAGAGCGGCCGTTTTGGAGTGGAATCGCAGGATAACAGGCAGCTGGATCAAGGGATAGCGCAGGTAGCGTCACAGCTTCGCGCTCTGCGTGAAGGGGCAACTGCGCTTGTGCTTGGCGTTGGCGAGTTCATGTATCTGCCTATGAGGATTGCAGCGGAGATGGGTGAAGGGGTCAAGTATCAATCCTCCACCCGCAGCCCGATTCATCCCGACCGGCGTCCGGATTATGGTGTACACAGCGCAGCGGCGTATCCTTCGGCTGGCGATCCCGGAATTTCGAATTATATTTATAATGTGGATCCGGGCCGGTATGACGATATTTTTGTACTTCTTGAGCGTGATGTGCCCCGCCGGAGGATTGAACCGATGACGGATATTCTGAAGCGGCTGGCAGGGAACAAGGTGCATCTGGTCATACTTGCCCCGGATACGGAAGAGGGAGGTTTGGCCGGATGAAGGGAATAGAACTTGATGAGCTTATGAATAGAAGAATCGCACCGCCCGTACCGCTGGGCAGTTATCCCCCGTCCGATGTTACGTTCCTGCTTAAGGATCTCAGCAATGTGTCATTGGAGCGCCCGACCGCTGAACGGGAAAAGGCGATCCAGTCCGGTGTACATTATTCTGAAATGCTCCCGGTTGAATATCAGCCGACAGCCCAGTATATTGAACTGTTCCATGAGACGCTTCAGCTATCGGCGGAGAAAGTAGCGCTGGAAGTAGCTATTGTCTCCGAAATGATTGTGGCTCAGCGGGGGACTGAGGATACCGTGCTGGTGTCCCTGGCGAGAGCGGGCACACCCATTGGAGTGTTGATTAAACGATATATCGCTGAGCGTTACGGGGTGGAGCTGCCCCATTACAGCATTTCAATTATCCGGGGCAAAGGCATTGATGAGAATGCAATCCTCTATATACTTCAGCGGCATGGAATGGATGCGAAGCTGCAATTTATTGACGGCTGGACCGGCAAGGGCGCCATCCGCCGGGTATTGATAGAGGCTTGCAGCAGCATGTATAAGAAATATGGAATTATTCTTAGCGATGATCTGGCAGTGCTTGCCGATCCGGGGCATTGTTCGGGAACTTTTGGGACCCGTGAGGACTATCTGGTTCCGAGTGCGTGTCTGAACTCTACGGTGTCAGGGCTGATGAGCCGTACGGTTCTGCGTGGCGACCTCATTGGACCCGAGGAGTTCCATGGTGCCAAGTTTTACAAGGAGTGGCTGGAGACAGATCTCTCGAATGTGTTCATTGAGGCGATTACACCCTATTATCCTTCGGTGATAGAGGAAGCCCAAGCCGTTGCTGCAGGTATGCTGGCTTCTCCTCCTGAGATTTCCTGGCAGGGGCTGAGGGATATCCAGAGTATTCAGGAAACCTTCGGCATAGCGGATATTAATCTGGTGAAGCCCGGGGTCGGCGAGACTACCCGCGTGCTGCTGCGCAGAGTACCATGGAAAATTCTTGTCGATACTATGGACAACCCGAATCTTCGTCATATTCTGCTGCTGGCGGAGGACCGCGGCGTTCCGGTCGAGGTTTTCCCCGGCCTTACTTATTCCTGTTGCGGGATTATCAAGCCGCTCAAAGGGGAGAGCGAATGATCTATGCCAGCGATCTGGACCGTACCCTGATCTACTCCCCCAGTGCGATTGGCGTTCCCGAGGATTCACCGGGCCTTATTCCGGCTGAGGTGATCGACGGGAGGACGGCATCCTATATATCGCAGCATGCTCTGGAGCTGCTTAAGGAGCTTGCAGCCAAAATAATTTTTATGCCGGTCACTACACGGACCCTGGCACAGTACAGACGGATTCACCTGTTCCAGGACACGGTCATTCCCGATTACGCGGTAACCAGCAATGGCGGAAACATTCTGGTGAACGGGGTTGTGGATCAAGAGTGGCGGGCAACGATAGGCAGGCTGGTGGAGCAGGGGTCAGTGGCGGCTGAAGAAGCCAGAAGGCTTGTACAATCTGTGGTCCGGGCAGAATGGATCATCAGTGAGCGTTATTGCGACGAGCTGTTTTACACCTTTGTCGTTCATCGTGATTTGCTTCCCTTAGATGAAATCACAAGGCTGGCAGAGCATTTGGACGGCATGGGCTGGAAGGTTTCGCTTCAGGGCCGGAAGCTGTACGTAGTCCCTGAGGCAGTCAATAAAAGCGATGCAATCATCCATGTGCGGCGTACCGTTCACTCTGAGCCCATGGTGGCTTCAGGCGATTCCCTGCTGGACAAAAGCCTGCTGGCGAGCGCTGATTACGCGATAGCCCCTTGCCATGGAGAAATATTTGCCGAGCAGCAGGCAGGTCTAGTAAAATTAGAATATCCTTTTACGAAGAAGGCCGGTGTATTTGCCGGGGATGAGATTATGGAATACGTACAGAGGCTGTACAACAATTTGACAGCACTAGGAGTTGGGCCATAATGAAAAAGGTAAACATTTATTTTAACCGATGGTTTTCCGTAGCCTTTCATTATATGAACCTCATCCGCAACAATGAGGATGGCATCCCTGTTCAAATCTTCGCCACCCATCCCGATATCCGGCATATGTCGCTGCAAGGCGCTGATGTTGCCGGAACGGAGCCCATGCTTGAAGGGATCGAATATGTGCAGTTCTGTGTGGATTTCTGCCGCAGCAATGAGATCGATATTTTTATTCCGCGGCTGCACATGCTGGACATTGCCTTACACGCATCTTTGTTCGATGCCATAGGCACCAAGGTGCTTGTCTGCCGTGATGTGGACCTGCTGGAGAAGATTATGGACAAGGGCAAGTTTTATGAGAGTGTCAAAGAGACCGGAATCATGACGATTCCGGATTACCATGTGGTTAGCACAGCGGAGCAATTCAAGGCAGCCTATGAGGATCTTGCGGCCAAAGGGCATCAGGTTTGCTTCAAGCCGACTGAAACCGAAGGCGGGCTTGGCTTCCGTATCATTGATAATACCCGCAATCCTTTGCAGGAGCTTTTTGACCATGTCACGCCTTACATATCTTTTGAAGATGCACACCGAATTCTCTCCAGTGTGGATTCTTTTCCGAATCTGATGGTGATGGAGCTTCTTGAAGGTTTTGAGTACAGCATAGACTGTCTGGCCGACGAGAATGGAAGACTGCTTGCGGCGGTGCCGCGCCGCAAGGCGGGCGGGCGTCTGCGGCTGATGGAGCATATTCCCGAGCTGGAGCAAATTGCTTCACGTGTGGCCGAATCTTACCGGATTCCGTTCAATTTCAATATCCAAATGAAATACAGCGGCACGATCCCCAAGCTGCTTGAGATTAATCCCCGGATGTCCGGAGGGCTCCATATCTCCTGCCTGTCGGGAATTAACTTCCCTTACCTGGCAGTCAAAAGCGCGCTGGGCGGCGAGGTCCAGCCGGCGGGATTCGCCGGCAACGTGCTGGCCAGCCATGTGGAACAGCCGCTGATCATGAGAATAAACAGCGAGTCCGTAGTTACAGATGCCGTGAACCTGAGCGGCGGTTCATAAGTCTGCTCACAAGAGGTGAGAATAATGCAATTAAAAGGGAAAGTATTGTTGTATGGCGGAGCCGGCTATATTGTTGCCTTGCTGACGAGTGCTTTTATACCTGAGATAATCTCTCTGCTGCTGCCGGTGGCCGGTGCAGGCGTCGCGATTATAGGCGGTACACAGCGGATTAATCTGCCGGCAGAGGTTCTTCCGGCTGGACAGCGTGAAGGGGAAGAAGCGATAGCCCCTTCACCTGCAGCCCGTAGCCTTGAGGCGGTCGGCGCTTCCAGCGGGTCTGCCGCTGCAGATGGACAAGCCTTTGCCGGACGGGAGAGAGCCGGGATTCAGATTGGGGCGGAATTCGCTCCGGTGGTGGAGTATCTCAGCATTTTGGAGGATATGATTATTTCTGAAGGGCAGAAGGATACGCTCGATAATGAGATTGTCGAGAAGTCGCTGGCGCTCTTTGCCAGGCTGCAGCGCATCATTCCTTTGCTGCAGGAGCTGGGTAACGGGGAGATTAATCATACCGTCCGCAGGCTGGTGCTGAAGGATCTCAATGGTGTAATCAATCCGTTTCTGCGTTTGGGTGGTGAAGCCAAAACAAGAAACCGGAGAATGCTGCTGAACGGTCTGCGTGATGTCGATACCAAGATTTCGGATATCGCCTCGACGATCGAGCATAAAGACCTGATGGAACTTCAGACCAAGGCGGAACTGATTCATCAGCGGTACAGCAGTTCCGAATTATAGGAGGAGGGAAACCCATGTCCACGCAGTTGATTGAGCTCAAAAAAGAAGATGAGCAGAAAGTTGCCCTGGAGGCCTCTCAGCTGATTGAGAAGGTCGCCAAGACAGACACCGTTGCCCTGGATTCCTTAATGGATGATATCGGCAAGCTGGGAGTGAAGACGCAGGAGAAGGCGGGGCAGACCCTGAAGCTGCTGGACCGTCCGGTGAATGATCTGATGTCCGGCAAACGGGTAGAAGTGCCGAATATGATTATGAAGCTGCGCAATGAGTGCGAGACGCTCCAGCAGAGCAAGAACGTCAGCTTTTTTGGAAAAATGCTCCGTAAGAGTCCGCTCAAGAATTACGTATACAAGTATCAGTCCGTCCGCACGAATATTGATGCGATTGTAACCGGCTTGCGTGACGGACGCGATACGCTCGAAGAGAGCATCGTCAATATGCGCCAGCTCAAACGCACCTCTATGGAGGAGATTTACAACCTGCAGACCAAGATCGCCTTCGGCAACAAGCTGAAGGAGCTGTTCGAGGCTGAAATCGCCAAACCCGAAAATGAGTTCCGCAAGGCATATCTGGAACGCGGGCTGCGTAAGGTTATGGTCCGAATCCAGTCTATGACCGAAATGATTCTCCTGTATAACCAAGCCATTGCCGCTACGGATATCATCAACGACAACAATGATAAGCTGATCGATTCCGTAAATAACGCGATTGATAAAACATCGAATCTGATCACTGTCTCGGCGATGATTGCCATGTCTCTGGCCGATCAGGAGAATGTCATCTCTGCGGTGGAAGCGACGAATAAGACCATTGAAGATCAGTTCAAGGAGAACGCGCGTCTGCTGCGTACCACTACGGAGAAAACAACAGAATTGCTCTCCAAGCCCTCTATGTCGCTCGAAGCCGTTAATCAGGCTATTGGCGATCTGCTGAGCGCCTTGGATACCTCTGAACAGTCCAACCGCCGGATCATCGAGAGCTGCCAGGATTATACGTCCAAAATGACAACCATCAACACGCAGCTGAACAACCGCCTCGGATTGAATGAAGGCTCACAGCCGCAGGCCTTGAAGCAGGCGGAACCCGACAGCGGGCTTAGTAACTTTTTGAACTAAGGATTTTAATCAGCGGATCAAACTTAAATTGGACAAGCCTGCTCAGCTTTTGGCAGGCTTTTTTGGTGCTTGATTGCATACTTCTATTTCTATTAATTGTGTAATTTGCAATGTACTGATATATTTGCATAGAATAAAAAGGTAATGTTTCCAATTGTGCTTGCTGAGGGCTACATAACGGACACACAAAACAGGGAGGGACAGGAAATGGGCAGGATATTTCGCGGATTGTTGACGGGTGCGCTAGGAATAGGCGTGCTGTTTGGCTCGATGGGTGCTGCTGCGGCTGAAACGGTGAAGGACTATGAAGGCCACTGGGCGCAGAATACGATTGAAAAGTGGCTGGACAAAGGCCTACTGAAAGGGTTTGAAGATGGATCGGTAAAACCCGATCAATCCATAACCAGAGCCGAGTTTATGGCGATTGTAAACCGCTCTTTTGAGATTGCTAGTTTATTCGACAAGAAAGAAGTTCCGAAAATAACGTTCTCTGATGTCAGTGCCACCAGTTGGGCCTACAAAGAGGTGGCTATGGCCGTTGGGGCAGGCTATGTTCAGGGCTACAACAACAAGGCGCGCCCGAATGCACAGATTACCCGCCAAGAGGCGGCGGTTATTATAAGCAGGTTGTTGAAGTTTGAATTAACGCAAAATAAAGCAGAGGCTCTGGCGGGCTTCAGTGACCGTGGAGAGGTTGCGGCATGGAGTGCAGGCAGTGTCACTGCGCTTATTAACGCTGATCTAATGAAAGGGTACCCGGATGGGACATTTAAACCTAAGAAGCCGTTGACCCGGGCGGAAGCGGTAACTCTAATTGAGCCGATGCTTCAAGTGAGCGGCGGCGCAGAAATTTTTGATCATGCGGGTGTTTATGGAGGAGAGGATGAACAGAACCGGTGGACTTCCGAGACTGTAGTTATCTCCGCCGACGGAGTTACACTCCAGAACGTGACAATCGTGGGTAATCTTCTGCTGGATGCCGGAATTGGCAATGGAGACGTGACCTTGAAGAATGTAACCGTTCGTGGCACTACTACTGTCAAGGGAGGGGGAGGCGATTCTGTTCACTTCATTAACTCCCAACTGGGGGATGTGGTTGTGAACAAAGCGGGTGGAGCGGTCCGGTTAGTATCCGAAGGCACCACCAGTGTGAAGCAGGTAACAGTGCAGACCTCCGCCAAGCTTGAGGAAAGCGGGGTTACAGGTGCTGGGTTCACCAATGTTACGGTTGATCAGGACCTCACTTCCAGCGGTCCCTTTGTTCTGTCTGGAGCATTTGATACTGTAAATATTAACGCCAAAGCCGTCATGCAGCTGACTAAGGGTTCAGTGGCAGCACTCAGCATAGGTGCTGCGGCGGGGAATGCCTCAGTAGATATTGCGAGTGGAACTAAGGTAACCAAAGCGGTGCTGGATGCGTTCACCAAGGTGACCGGAACCGGCCAAGTGGAGACAGCGATCCTTAATGACGGGGCTAAAGGCTCTTCGTTTAATACCAAGCCGCTCACCATAGAGGGTCCGCAAAAGGATTCTTTAGTTATTACGACGGCTTCTGCAACGCCAACACCGGCAGTGATCATTGGCGGAGGTGGCGGTGGAGGAGGAGGAATAGCTACGGCTACACCAACCGTAACTATAGCGCCAACTCCAGCTCCAACGGCGACACCAGTTCCGACCGCGACTCCGGCATCAACGGCCACACCAGTGCCAACAACGCCGGTTAAAGAGATCCCGCTACTTCAAACCTATATTATTGCTTCTCCAGATGCTACGGTAACGAATGCTGTGTACTTGCAGTTTGATTTTAGTTCGATTCCTGAGTCAATTCTCAAAAGCACAGGCACCGCCTCCTACTATATTACTTCCACACCCATTGATGACAGGGATCTGCGTTGGGAGTTATACAATAAAAGAGCTTTCTTAACTATGAGTACCCTTCCGTACCAATACAATCCGATCTATAAAATGACAGTGCCCAGCGATTATGTCGGAACAGGCGGAGACAAATATGTGACGGTTGTGTTCAGGGGTAAGGATGGGGCAGCCGGCTACAGTACTCAAAAGGTGAATTTACATCCTTCACTTACCAGCTCAGCGGCCAATATTGCAAAGCTTGCAAGTGGTGTAACGATTGAGCGGGATAAGCAAATGATTGACGGAAGCGCAAAATATTCCGACATTGTAGATGTTTCGAATGTTTTATCTCAGAATGAAGAGGCGGCTTATTACACTATTACTCCAAAGTACGTGGACACTGTTGCCGCCAATCATGAATTGAGCGATCTGCTCTCTTTTTCGCTCAGACTGTATAACCAAAAGCGTATCCGGGTAGTAGAGGCTTATAATTATACCCAGCCTGTAGATGATATCCCATTGGCTGTTGAAGTGCTGAAGGATCTGAAAACCAATGTTGAGCAGGAGTACACTATTATCTTTTACGATAAGACCTTGCAGGCTATCAGCTATTATGAAGGAAAGGTTCATCTTAGTGACCAACTGGCCGTCGAAGCCGCCAAGGAAAGAATTAGTGAAATTCAGGGCTACTCGACGACAGTGCTGGAAGCAGAGAACTCCATCCTGAAGGCTTCGAACGCGTATTCCGTACTGAGTGATGCACAGAAGGCGCAGATTAGCCAGACTGACAAAGACAAGCTGGAAAAGGCGCTAGGCGATCTGGAGACGATGCGGCATGCGGGCCCGCTGGGCAGCAGTCTTTCACAGATTTATTCCGATATTCGGATAAGTGATACGGAATTCAACGGAACAACTATATTCGCATATAACCAGTATTATCCTTATACCTTGAGAAGTGAAACTTCATTCATGTCTTTCTATCTCACGGAAAATCCAATTACCTTGGCGGATATCAAAGGCTCAAAAGGAATCGGCATCCAGCCCTTTGCGGACTTGGCCTACCTTCGGAAGCTGGACAAAAAAGGCGATTACTACGTAACCGTAGTGTTCTACGATAAAAGTCTTCAGCCCGCACGTTATGCTACTCAGCGGATCACCATGTCTCCCAGTACGCCTGTATGGGATGGCACAGCCGTTCAGGTCAAGGAAGGCGTATCCTTGCTGCGGGAATATGGCAACAGCCTGCGAATGGATTATGTTACGTTTAAGGATTATCTGAAGGCACACCCAGAAGCGGCCTATTTTTCATTCACGACTGGATCTACTCTCAATGCCGCCGGAAAAAGCTTCACTGCGGAGCAAGCGGTACAACAGATGAATCCATATCATCCGACCGATTTCAGCGATACGTACTACCCGATGCTATTTGAAGACAATCAAGCTTTGAATGGAAAGTCTGAGGATTACATTATCGTTTTCTATGATAAGAATTTTAAAGCCATCAGCTATTACATGGGAAGCTTGGCCGACTAATCTAGAAGTGGTTCCCGATCATATTCCACCACTCCCCCACATAAGTTGTCACTGAGGCGGCATATGGAGGAAGTGGGGATAAGCGGATGGTTCTGGGGTGTTTGATACTTGTGCTTATCGTCGTAGCCAGCAGTGAGAAGGCAGCGGCTATTGTCAGGTTGAATGATCCGGGCGATGACAGTTAGGGCAGCAGTGTTGGGGTTCTCCGATTAGAATCCAAAAAATTTAAGATATTCCGTGGTTCAAGCGATTTCCAGCGGTTTATTGGGTATAATAACCCGGAGGCTGTCTTCAGCCTCACATCGCTGAAAATACGAAGCTAATGCGGAGGTCACATGGAGAACGAGGCACTGCTGCAGGTAGAGAAGTTGGCTCTGAAGAAACAGAAGATTTACAAGCAGAGTATTTTCCGTTATATCGCCAGGGCAATGCTGGCCAGTATGTTCATTGGCTTCGGTGTCATCGTAGCGTTCAAGACCGGTAACTTTTTCTACATGGAGCATTCGCCGATGACGTATCCGATGGCGGCGATTACGTTTGGAGCAGCCATCATTCTGATCTCGTATGGCGGAGGCGATTTATTCACTGGAGACACCTTTTATTACACGTATGCCGCCTTAAGACGC
Source organism: Paenibacillus sp. P3E (assembly GCF_001909045.1). Taxonomy (NCBI): domain Bacteria; kingdom Bacillati; phylum Bacillota; class Bacilli; order Caryophanales; family Paenibacillaceae; genus Paenibacillus; species Paenibacillus sp. P3E. The sequence goes on from NZ_LVWH01000173.1 coordinate 43,405, forward strand.
AAAATGCAGTGGACCGAGGTTGTACGGATGTGGGTCATGAGCTACATCGGTAATATTCTCGGGGCCACTGCATTTGCGCTGCTGATTTTTTTGACGGGGTTATTCTATGACTCCAGTGTGAACGGATTTCTGCTGAATGTGGTGGCGCACAAGATGGAAGCCCCAACGATGCAATTGTTCTTCCGTGCAATTCTTTGTAATTGGCTGGTATGTCTGGCCTTTTTTGTCCCCATGTCTATGAAAAGCGATGGAGCCAAAATGTTCGCCATGGTTCTGTTCGTCTTCTGCTTCTTCATTTCCGGCTATGAGCACAGTATCGCGAATATGTGTACGTTTGCGATTGCACTCGTACTGGATCATCCCGGTACAATCTCCTGGGGCGGTGTTCTCCACAATCTGGTGCCGGTCACTTTGGGGAATCTAATCGGAGGCGGCGTGCTGATGGGCGTAATGTATTATTATGTGAACAAGCCGTTTCTGGATGAGCAGCATGATGAGCCTAAGGATACGCACTAAGAAAAGAGGTTCAGCCACATGATCAGCGGCTCTGCAGTGTGCTGATAACCGGCTGTAGCGAATCGGCATCAGCCAAAGCCAAAGCCCCAAGCAAGCCCGCTTCCGCCTAACCGTGGAGGACGGGCTTGTTTGATGTTAAATAATTTCCGCCAAATAATAGACTGTCATCCAAATAAGGCAGATAGAACACTTATTCCTGCCGCGTATTCCAGTATAGGGGTGCTTTCTCGCCAAGCGTGCCTTCCAGTGCCCCACCTTCTTTGCGCCAGTACTCGATACCTCCGAGCATTTCCTTCACCGGATAGCCCTGAGCAGCCAGTCTGGCAGCAGCTTTGCTGGCTCCATTGCAGGCAGGGCCCCAGCAGTAGAGTACCAGGACCTCTCCAGTGGAGAACTCGGGAGAGCCGCTAGCAAGACGGCCCGAAGGCAGGGAGACAGCTCCCGGCAGGTGGGCTTCCCCGTAGGAACGGGTGTCGCGGACATCCACCAGCGTAAACCCGGTGATGCCCTCGCGCAGATCAAACGCCACATCAGCCACATCGGTTTCAAAAGAGCCCTTAGCTGTAAAATAATTCAGGGCTGCTGCAGGGTCGGCTGCGGGCACAGCCAGTACCTGTGATTTAGGTGTGATGATCATAAAGATTCCTCCTCTGGGATATCGTGCTGGCTTTATTGTATAATGAATCTATAATTGTAGTTATCTATAGTACTTGATGATAAATATCGAAATTTTCGATAGTTCGGGAGAAATTACGATGGAACTCACCTATTTGCGGACCTTTTGTGAAGTAGTATCCAGCGGAAGTTACACGCGGGCGGCAGAGAAATTAGGCTACGCCCAATCGAGTGTGACTGCTCAAGTTGCCAAGCTTGAGGAAATGTACAGGGCGATCCTGCTCGAGCGTTCGGGACGGGGGATGATTCCGACCTTTGCGGGGAATAATCTTCTGCCGTATGCCCGGCAAATGCTGGCGCTCAGCGAAGAGGCCAAGGGAATGATTGCGGGAGGGGACCGGGGCGTACTGAATATCGGGGCCATAGAGACCCTTGCGGCCTATTACCTGCCACACCGGCTGCACCGCTATAGATTGCGGTATCCCGAGGTACAGCTTCGTGTTCAGCCCGGCTCGGAGGAAGGGATTATTACGGCGGTTAAAGATAAATCAGCAGATTTCGGACTGATCTTTGATGTGACGTACAGGTCCGATGAGATTATCGCGCTGCCGCTGCGCCAGGAACCGTTGTATGTAGTCACCCATCCGGAGCATAGGCTTGCCAAAGAAACGGAGGTTACTTCCAATCAGCTGGCTGACGAGCCGTTGGTGCTGACGGAGGATACATGTACTTACCGCAAGCAGTTGCTGCAGGAGCTCAAGGCGGCGGGCATTGCTCCGCGTATAGACATGGAATTCGGAAACCTTGAGGGAATCAAGCAGGCGGTGCGGCATCAGTGGGGAACAGCCTTCTTGCCGCGCTATGCTATTGAGGAGGAACTGAACACTGGCGTCTTAACCGGAATTCCCTTAACCGGGAAGCAAGAGAAGTTTTACATTCAGCTCATATACCGCAAGGAGCGCATGCTATCCCCGGCTTTTGAACACTTTATTGCAGAGATGAGGCAGTAATGAATTGCCCTTTAAAGTCCAAATATAAGAATCCATATGTCACGCATGAAATGATCCTTCACTTATTTGCACAGCTCCCAAGGTAACAACTGCATTCCGGCAAAAAACGCCTCCGGCCAGAAATTGGGCCGGAGGCGTTTCGGATAAATCTGAATGTCTATCATTTGGAGCCGCCAGAGGAGTTTCTGCCGGATTTGCCTCCCCCGCCTCCCCAGGACGATCCCCCGGAGGAACGGCCGCCGCCTCCCCATGAGGAGCCTCCAGAGGATCGTCCTCCGCCGAATCCACCCCCAGAGGAGGAGCGCCTGCGCGCCTGCTCCCGGCGCTGCTGTTCCCGCAGGATCGCCAGCTGTGCCAGGCGCTCCTCTTCTTCTTTCTGGCGTATCAGCCGGTTCGCTTCCTCTACGAAGGAAGAAATCCGGGATGCATAGGAGCGTCCCGCGGCCTCCAGCTCATCAAGGTTGTAAGGCCGGGTAGCCAGTCGCTGCTCCAGTTCAGCATGCTCCGGCAGCAGGGAGAGCTGGAAGGGGCTTCTGGAAGCGATCCCCTTGCTTTGCAGCCGGTTCTGGGCCGTATCAACCTGGGCTTGCCCCTCAGAGAAGAGCCGGGTAATGTCAGACAAGCGTTGATTCAATGTGCTCAGACTTTCGCTGATATGATCGAATTTCTGTACGGTTTCTTCTTGCAGCTGAAGCAGCCGGTCCAGGCCGCTGCGGGCGTTGTCGTATTCCCCGCGCTGGTCGCTGGTCCAGGTTTCGATCTGCGGCACTTCGCCCGCACCCTGACGGAGCTGTGTGCCCGATGTCTCAAGCGCTTCTGCAAGAGGACTTAGATGATACTCCTCAAATCGGCTGCGGGCTTCAGTAATCTGGCCTTGCAGCTCATTGCGCCGCTGAGTCAGCTCACTCCAGCGGCCGCGAATCGTAGCCAGATCCCTCAGGTTATTCTGGCGGATCAGTGCCTGACGTTCTGTCATGAGGACGGCTTCACCAAGCAAGGTGTCCATTTGGGCAGCGATTCTGCGTACTTCATCCATATCCCCGATACGGAGAGGCGCTTCAAGCGTTGCTGAGGCTGAAGAGGCCTGGTCAAGACTATCATAAGGCTTAACCTTCATATTGTGGAGGGAGTTCTGTTCAATCAGTGTTGCAATTTTGCTGCGTGCAGCTGCCACAACCCCTGGAAATTTATTGAGTTTATCGTCATAAGTATCAACATCCCGCAGATCCTGCTCGATTTGTTCCTGCCGTTCTTGGGCTTCCCCGGTCATATCCTGTGCGGCAATCGGGTCGAAGAGCTCCAGCTCATCCGCTTTGGCAGTTTCCTCGGCCAGTTCCTTCAGATCCTCCGCGATTTCCTCCAGCCCATAGCCGGTCTCCTTCACTGCGCTCTGGAGATATTCATTCAATTCAGGCGCATCCTTTTTCAGCTCTGTAATCTGCTGTTTGACATTGCGGTCGGCATCACTGATTACAGCTATATGCTGCTCCTCTTCCTCAAGTGCTGAGCGGTAAGCCTCCTCGGCCTGCTGCAGCTCTGTACTGGCTTCTTTGAGTGCCTTCAAATGATAGAACGGAGGCAGGGAACTCTGGCCTGAGCTTTGTAATGCGGAGATTTCCACCAGCTTGGCTGACAGCCTTTTGGAAATTCCCTCGACCATTTCCCCGGTTTTCCCCTGAACAATGCCCTGGAACGGCTGAAGGGATTCCAGGGCATGATTGGCCCTTACCAGCAGGTCTGCCAACTGCTCCTGCTGGCTGCTAAGCTGTCTCCGTCTGCGCAGACCAGTGAACAGCACATACAGTACTATTGCCAGCAGTACAATCCCAATGACGAGCGCTGCTAGTGTGAGTAGCCCAAGGCCGGAACTGCCGCTCTCTGCACGTCCAGAACCGCCGCTGTTCCGGCTGTCCGTGGTACTGCCTGCTGCTGCGCCGCTGTTCGGGGACCCGGAACTTCCACCGTCTGCAACTGCACCGCCGCTTGTGCCGGCAAAGGAATGAAGCTCCTTAATCATGGAGCGGATACCCCCGGCAAAATCGCCTTCCCGCACATAGGGAATGAAGTACGTATCCAGTATTCTCTGGATGGCCGCAGTACCCGCAGCCCCGCCGTGGGCTTGGGACCAGGTGTTGATCTCCTTCTGGAGACCCGGGTTCAGGAAATTCAGTTCAACCTGCTGGTCTTGGGCAGATATTAAGAGAAGAACATCCTGCGGCGTTAAGGCCCAGGAGTCATATACGTCTGTGGCATAGGCAGAAGCCTCAGCCCCATCCAGGGAATCCACGGTCAATACCCGAATGGTATAGAGGTCACCAGCAGCAATGGCTGCAATATCAGCCGCCTCCTGATTGGTGAGCAGACCGGCTTTATCGGTAACCATTCCCTCCTGTGCAGGAATTCCCGCCGCATACACATTAGGCATCCATAGGAGGCTGAACATCAGGAACAAGACAACATATTTTTTCAAAGGGGCACGCTCCGATCTGAAGGGGGTCTAGTGTACTGTATATTATGCTGATAATTATACTATATCATTAAACACCCTACGGCTGTTCACTTGGGATTCAACACCCGAAGAACCCAAAAAGCCGCATTCCCTCAAGGGGATGCGGCGTAACTGCAGGACTGCTATCTGGTTTGCAGGCAGAGTATATATTGCAATCTGGATTTGATTTCCTTTTGCCATTTCAAATCTCCAACTTTTACAGCAAGATTGAGCAGATCCAGATAATCGTCAACCTTCAGTGCCGTCCGGGTAGTGGCTGCGTTCATGGGTGTTCAGTCTCCTTTATTTCAAATATAGTGAAGGGAATGATTGAATTTTCTCAATAATGATAATCATTATCAACCGTTAATGCTATTATCCACATTTTTTATCTAAAAAGCAATATAAAAAAGTGAAGGACTTCAATTTTTTTGTTACAGGTGTACTTAGGAGGAATTGCATAATTTATCGCAGTTGCAGGGGCCTCTTGCAGGAAACATACCGTTTTTTGTCGAATAGAGCTTGATATAAATGATAGCGTGAAGCATAAAAATTCTTATATTTTGGAAAAAGGAGAATTGCGATGAAGCGGTGTAAACTCTTGCTTCTAATTAGCATTGTGCTCATGCTTGCGCCCCCTGCATCCGCTCACGCCGAAAGACAGGAAATCCGATACCAGGCAGAACTCGACTATCCGCCATACAAGTATATACAGAACGGATACCTGACCGGCTTCGATATTAACCTGACGAGTATGATTTTTGAGAATCGGGAATATCTGATTCACTACAGTACCGGCGAATGGGAGGATACATACAAACGGCTGACGCGGGGAGAAATTGATACAACAGGTCTTACCGCAATAACTGAGGAACGGAAGAAGCAGATCCTGTTCTCCAAGCCTGTACTCAAAAGCTATATATCCGTGTATTCCCGTCAGACTCTCCAAGAAGACATTAAGTTAAGCACCCTGAAGAATTACATAATCGGCGTCGGCAAGGACCAATATTCCGAGAGCGTTCTCCGAAATAAAACAGATGCCTCACAATACATAGAATATGCAACAGTACCAGAAGCGCTGGAAGCCCTGCGGAAAGGCGAGATTGACCTGCTCTTTGAAAATCAGGGAGTGGTAGACTATTTAATCGTTGAGCAGGGCTTAACCGGCAATATCGTCCGGAAAATGAGTGATTTATACCCCTTAGATGTCGCTTTTGGCGTTAGTAAGTCTAAGCCTCAGCTCGTCTCTTATATTAATGGGCGGCTGGACCGGCTGGAGCGGTCGGGGGCTTATGAGGAGCTGTACCAGCAATATTTTTTCACCCATTCCGAAAACTTCAGATCGATGATGCGCGGCCGGATAATATCCGGAATTATCATTGGTATATTACTCTTGGCCGCCGTGATTGCTGCGCTCAGAGTATATATCAGGCATCTCCGGCGGACCATCCATTCGGAGCAGGAGTTCTTCGGGGATGTCATTGAGCACAGCGGCATGATTGTATGGGCGGTGCAAGGGGATAAGCGGGTTGTAAAGTTCAATCACTATGCGGCAGCAATGACCGGACTTAGCGAGAAGGATGTGCTGGATGTGAGCCTTGAGAAGCTGTCAGGGCTCGATGGCGGGACGGAAATGCTAAGAGAGCTTCTCATCCGGGCGGTGCATCAAGATTACGTAAGTAATGTGGAGCTGAAGCTTCCGGCACATTCACACGAAGCACGCTACTTCTCGTTCCGGACAACGCTGATCCGTGGAATGGACCCGCGGGCCAAGGATATATTTGTGCTCGTCGGGATGGATATAGATGAATGCAAGCAGAATGAACTCAAGCTGCAGCTCAGCTATGAGGAGCTGGAGGCCACATACGAAGAACTGTCGGCGACCGAGGAGGAACTGAAAGATCAGTTGAGCAAGCTTGCCGTAAGTGAACGCCGGTTCCGGCTTTCTTCCGAGGGCTCCGGTGCCTACATGTGGGAGCTGGACTACGAGAACGGGAGATATAAACTGTCGGAACGCTGGTATGAGGTCATGGGCTACACGGAAGAAGAGATCAACCTGTTCGAGGGCGGTGTTCTCAGCATCATCCATCCCGACGACCAGGAGCCCGCGCGCAAAGCCCGGCAGGAGCACTTGGCCGGATTGACTCCAATCTATGAACTGGAGTACCGGATGCGTACTAAGGACAACAGCTACGTCTGGTTTGAAGTGCGCGGCAAGGCTATTGTAGACCACAAAGACCAAATGATGTTGTTCCTGGGCTCCTTAATTGATATCAGCAAGCGCAAGCAGGCTGAGTTCCAGCTAAGTAACAGCTACCAGGAGCTTGAAGCTACCTATGAGCAGCTGACAGCCACGCAGGATGAGCTTGTAGGCCAGTATGATATGCTGCTGGAGAATCAAAAGAATATGCACCGTTTGGCGTATATGGATTCACTCAGTAACCTGCCCAACCGTATTCTTTTACTGGAGACTATGGAGAGTTATTTCCACCGTCCCGGAGGCAAGGCGGCGCTTCTGTTCGTGGATACGGATAATTTCAAATATATTAATGATACGCTGGGCCATAAATCCGGTGATATCCTGATCCGTCAGGCCAGTGAACGGCTGCAGTCCGTTGTGCGCGAAGGGGACATGCTGTCCCGACTTGGCGGTGATGAGTTTGTGGTGTTTGTCAAAGATACAGAGAACCCCATAGAGGTCCTTGAACTGGCAGAGCGTATTCTGCGTTCCTTCCGCAGGTCATTTCTGATCGGAGAGAGCAATTTGTATGTTTCTGTGAGTATTGGGATTTCCTTCTACCCGGAAGATGGTGAAACTACGGAAGAGATACTGATGAATGCAGATGTCGCCATGTATAGAGCCAAAGAGGAAGGGAAAAACACCTTTGTGGTCTACGACAAGTCCATGCATATGCCATTCAATGAACGGATGAACATTGAGAAGCATCTGCGCAGTGCGATGATTAACAATGAATTTCAGCTGCATTACCAGCCGCAGGTGGAGATCCGGACAGGACTTATCTCGGGTTTTGAAGCGCTGATCCGCTGGAACAGTCCGGTTCTGGGCTTTGTATCTCCGCTGTCCTTTATCAAAATTGCCGAAGATTCCAGGCTGATCATCTATATCGGGGAATGGGTGCTTAGAGAGGCCTGCAATTTCATGAAAAGCATCAATGACCGAACGGGCTTACCCTACAAAATTTCAGTAAACATATCCATTATTCAGCTGCTGCAGGATGATTTCGTGGAGATTGTGCTCGACAGTCTGAAGGAAAGCGGCCTTGCGCCTAATTGTCTGGAGCTTGAAATTACGGAATCCATCTTCATGGAATCCTTTGAAAACACAGTGAGCAAGCTGGAATTCCTGAAATCCCGCGGAATTCGTATCGCTCTGGATGATTTTGGAACGGGGTATTCATCCCTGAGCTATTTGCAGCAGTTACCGATCTCCACACTCAAAATGGACAAAATCTTCATCGACTCGCTGGTGGAAAAGGCCTACAGCCAATCCTTTGTCCAGACCATCATCATTCTCGGGCATAAAATGGGCCTGGAGGTTGTAGCAGAAGGAGTAGAGGATGCTGACCAGCTGGCGTTTCTCAAGGAATCAGATTGTGACAAGGTACAGGGATATCTCATTAGCCGTCCGGTGCCGCAGCACGGAGTGATTGAGCTGCTGGAGCCTCAGAGACGTCATGGCCCCGAATATCTGCATTGAATAAATTCAGTTGCCGCAGGGCACGGAAAAAGGCTTCAGAGCTTCTTGCTCTGAGGCCTTTTTTGAATGTATGACCGTTTAATCAGGCAATAACGATTTTATTCTTGCCGGATTTTTTGGCCTCGTACAGTGCATCATCTGCCTGCTGAAAGGTGGAGCTTTTGGAGTCCGTACCGGTGTAGTCATGCATGCCTATGCTGACGGTTATTGAAGCTCCATCCATTTCGGTAATAGGCAGCTCGGCAATGGCAGTTAGAATACGCGTCATGATCCTGCGTGAATCCTCGAGCTTTTTAGCCGTCAGAATCACAACAAACTCTTCTCCCCCATACCGGGCGGCGAAATCATCCGCACCAATATGCTTCAGCACCATCGCGGCAACCTGTCTCAGTACAATATCACCGACCCAGTGTCCATACTGATCATTTACTTTTTTGAAATTATCGATATCCAGAATAGCCAGCTGCATCGGAAACGGATTACTCTGCTGGTGATCAATCAGCCAGCCAAGATATTCATGAAAGGTTTTGTGGTTATACAGATCGGTCAAAGGATCAATCTTGGACAGCCGGTCCATAATGATATTTTGTATGCGCAGGTCCTGCTCCGATTTCAGCGAGTTCTCGAGAGAATTCATCAGTTCACGCCCCCGGGCAATGATGCCAAAACCCGCAAGAGCAGCCCCTGTTAAAATTAGGGCAATCATAACATTTTGGACGCGCACCATATAGTTAGAAGCATGTGTACTCAGGAACAGCAGGATCATATATATCAGACAAAGAATGGAACTGGCTTTCAAATAGATATTTCTCAAATAGAGCATGGAGACCAGCAAAGGGATGAGCATAATCAGAGGCTTCACATGGAATTCGTCACTGATATTCGAAATCATCAATATTGCGATCAAATGGCTGGCAATAATGATGGAGAGTTCTGACAACAGGGGACGCCATTTATGTATGGCTTCCAGCATAAGCAAGGAACCCAGAATGATAAGGTCAGGAATCAGTATATTATTGATCAAGAAGCTTTTACCTGAAAAGTCGGGGCGTTCCCCGCTTATGGATAAAGAGATTATGATTTGAGTGGCCAGATAGACAAGCAGTACTACCCAGAATGCATTTAGGATCAGACGGTTCCAGTACGTTTGGCGAGGAGTTGGCGGTGGAATATGCATAGGATGTTCCTCTTTTCCAGTGGCAATGTATCTATAGATTCGACAAAAATCACTGTTTTCCTCCAAAAAACGAATGAGACATTCGTACTATATATTGGAATTCTCCATTTCCTATCCTGGGATTTATTCATCAATACTAATATGCTGGAATTATGAATGTTCGTGTTTAGGTGTCTATTCAGTGTGTTTCCTAGAGTTTATATGCCATATGTGCATGGAACACGAATTATTGGCACCAAAACTCCTTGACACATCCGCATATGTTCTGTAATATTCCTATTGGCTGATAAAACAATGATTAGCTGTTCGTATATCCTCAAAGATAAGGTTTGGGGGTTTCTACAGGGAACCGTAAATTCCTGGCTACGAATAGGATGCTTTTAGCATACCTATGAAGTGGTCAGGATTTTTTGTGCTGCGTTATAGAAGAACTATGATTACCGCAGAAACGGATACCGTCCTTGTTAGATACATGAGGCCCGTTTCAGCCTGGGAGGAACAGAGAAACCGATGAGTAAATATGATGTGATTGTCGTAGGTGCCGGTCCGGCCGGAATCTTCGCCTGCTATGAATTGACGCGCAAAGCCCCTGAGTTGAAAGTGCTGCTGGTGGACAAGGGTCATGATATCTACCGGCGCAATTGCCCGATTCTGGAGGAGAAAATCAAACTCTGCCCTCCAGCCTCGGGACGCAAGGAATTCGCCGGCTGTCTGCCTGCCTGCTCCATCACCGCCGGATTTGGGGGAGCGGGTGCCTACAGCGATGGCAAGTTCAATATCACCACTGAATTTGGCGGCTGGATGACCGATTATCTGGCACCATCCAAAGTGCTGGAGCTGATCCAGTATGTGGATGACATCAATCTGGAGCATGGAGCTACACCGGTCATTACGGATCCGACAACCGAAAGCATCCGGGGCATCGAGCAGCGGGGATACGCCGCCGGGCTTAAGCTGCTGCGGGCGCAGGTGCGCCATCTCGGAACAGAGCAGAACCTGGAAATCCTGAAATCCATCTATGAATATTTGCGGACACGCATAGATATGCTGTTCAAAACTGAGGTTCAAGATATCGTTACAGCTAAAGAAGAGGGCAAACACCGGATTACAGGCATTGTGCTGAAGAATGGCGAGAGCTATGAGGCAGGCAAGGTTATGATCGCTCCGGGGCGTGACGGCTCGGCGTGGCTGACGGATGTGCTGAAGAGACGCCGGCTCAAGATGTACAACAATCAGGTGGATGTTGGCGTTAGAGTGGAAACGTCGGACGTCGTGATGCGGGAGATTAATGAGCATCTCTATGAAGGGAAGTTCATCTTCAACACCTCCGTAGGCACACGTGTCCGTACGTTCTGCAGCAACCCATCCGGACATGTTGTCGTGGAGAATCACAGCGGAGTTATGGCGGCCAATGGGCATTCCTACAAAGACCCTGCGCTGGGTTCCATGAATACCAACTTTGCGCTGCTGGTTTCGCATACCTTTACGGAGCCTTTTGACAAGCCGAATGAATATGCGCGGGAAATCTGCAAGCGGGCCAATGATCTGTCCAGCGGCGGTGTCATTGTCCAGAAATATGGGGATATTCTGCGCGGACGGCGCTCCACTGAAACACGGATTAAGGAAGGGTTTCTGGAGCCCACGCTGAAGGAAGCGGTACCTGGGGATCTCGGGCTGGTGCTGCCGTATACAACGATGAAGAGTCTGATTGAAATGGTAGAGGCACTGGAAAAAGTCACTCCGGGCATTGCCTCCGAGCATACGCTGTTCTATGGCGTGGAAGCGAAATTCTATTCCGCCCGGCCGAAGCTGACAGAGAAGCTGGAAACGGAAATTTCCGGCCTCTACTGTGGCGGTGACGGAGCGGGCATCACCCGCGGGCTGGCCCAGGCTGGTGCTGCAGGGGTCTGGATTGCGCGGGGGATGCTGGAGTAAGAGACCTTCGGGTTCTGCAATGCAAAAGGAACTGTAGAATCTGAGGACAAAAGGGGTGCGTGTGGGGAGCTGCTGGAAGTGAAGTGGAACGAGTCCACTTCAATAGACGAAAAAGCTTTTCATGGAGGCAATAGTGGGACAAAGTAGACTTGATTTAAGCGGATTCACACAAAAGGATGGAAAAGGGTCGGATTAGATCTACTTTTTCCAGCTAGCGCTAGGGGAGAACCGGGATAAGATCGATTTAAGTTCACTTTTTCCAATTAACCTGCCGCCGAATCTAATGAGGCTATCCAGTCAGCTCTAACCAGGAAAATCTATAACGGCTACGCTGTTCAATAAAGGACAGTGTAGCCATCACGAAGCAATCGTGCATTACTCTCTCCAGAGCGGTCAAAGACCGGCGGGGAGAGATTATTGGTGTAGTGGGCATAGAACTGGCAGTGTAGAATCAGGCGATTAATCCTGTATGGAAAGGACTTGAAGCTGGTTCCAGATCCGCTGCCAGTTCTTCTTCGCCATCCGGGATTCATAGATCGAATGCAGCTTGGGGTTGGCGCTAAAATGCGGGGAGGGGCGGACGATCATCCGGATCACATCCGAGACCCCGTGCGGAGCAGCCAACCTAAGCTCCCCGTATTCGTCCATCGCCAGACCTAGCGCAGTCGCTGTCTCGGGGAACTTGGACATGCCATCTATGGACGAGGAGTACGGGGCAATGCCGTTAACCTCATGCATTCTCGCCTGGTTTTTGACTGACCAGGGGATAAAAGGGTACTCACTCCGCAGCTTTTCCTCCCAGATCTTCTCGACCTCCTCCCGCAGGTCTTCCGGGTCGTAATAGATCACATCCACATCCGCCAAGGGTGTTCTCTCAACAAAGCCATGCTGCATATCCCAGACTTTGGAGCGCACAAATCCGGCACATACCCAGGAGTCTGGTAATTGCAGCTCCCTTGCAGCCGCCAAAATATCCATCATCCAGCGATCTTCTTTCACCGCCTGCAGCAAATCCTCTTCATTATGTATCCGCAGCATCAGCACCTCCATGAATTACACGCATTATTCTCATTATAAACCTTATTTTGAAGAGCTCACTAGATACTCCCCATGATTCGGTGAACCTCTGTAATCACAGCGATTCATTGGGCCACATCATCTAATTCTTAAGTTCAGTTTATGTAGTGGATTGCTTATGCAGCAAGGTGCATTCTATAATGGACCGATAGATTGACCTTTGGAGGCGTGGCTGTGGGACATAATCTGACGATACTGCTGCAATTGTTTGAGAGGGCGGCGCTGCTGCTGATGTGTCTGTTCGTGCTGACACGGGTGCCGCGGTTTAAGGAAATCTTCGTTAAAGGGGCGTATGCTCCCCAGGAACTCGCGATGGTGACGGTGGTCTTCAGTCTGTTTGCAATCCTCGGTACCTATACAGGCATAAATGTAGAAGGCTCCCTGGTGAATGTGCGGATTATTGCCATCGTGGCCGGAGGGATTCTGTTTGGTCCATGGGTAGGCTTGATTACAGGCATTATCTCCGGGGTTCACCGTTTTCTCATTGATATCGGGGGAATCACTTCAGTACCCTGCCTGATTACGAGCATTACAGCGGGGATAGTCTCAGGAATCATTTATCGCCGGACCTCCGCAGAGCGCCGCTGGATCGCGGGAATTCTGGCCGGAATGGCCTGTGAAGCGCTGACGATGGTGCTGATTCTGGTTATGGCGAATCCGGCGTCCCTGGGTGCGGACATCGTCTCCAAGATTGCTTTTCCAATGATTGTCGGCCAGATCAGTGTGGGTCTTATCGTCATGCTCGTGCAGAGCGTGGAAGGGGAGAAAGAGCGGATTGCCGCGAAGCAGTCCAAGCTGGCTCTCGACATTGCCAATAAGACGCTGCCGTATTTCCGGAACATCAACCCCCAGTCGCTGCGGACCATTTGCGGGATTATCAAGGATGATATTGGAGCCGATGCAGTCGCCATTACCGATACCCGCTACATCCGCGCCTATGTTGGCGTTGGAGAGGAATATTATGCGGAAGCAAACGAGATTATCAGCGAAGAAACAAAAATGACCCTCCGAAGCGGCGAGATTACCATCCGCGACGATGATACGGAATATATGAACCGGGCGATCCGCTCACTGATCATTATCCCGCTCAAGGAGAAGGGCGAGGTCACGGGCGCGCTCAAGATTTATTACACCAAAGCCCATAAAATCACCTACTCCCTGCAGGCTATGGCGGTGGGGCTGTCGCAGATTATCTCTACGCTGATGGAGGTGTCCCGGGTGGAGGGCATCAAGGAGATGGCCAACAAGGCGGAGCTGAAGGCGCTGCAGACGAGCATTAATCCCCATTTTCTGTTCAATGCGCTGAACGCGATCATTTCTTCCATCCGCATCGACCCGGATAAGGCGCGGGAGCTGATCGTCAATCTGTCAGGCTATATGCGCTACAATCTGGAGCTGACTGACGAATTCATTGATATCCGGCGCGAGCTGCAGCAGGTCCAGCAATATGTGGAGATCGAAAAAGCGCGCTTCGGCAGCCGGCTTGCCGTGGAGTATGACATTGACGAGGTAGAGGTGCGGATTCCCAGTCTGATCATTCAGCCGCTGGTGGAGAATGCGATTGTCCATGGCATCCTGAAGGTAAAGGGTCAAGGGACGGTGACGATTTCCGTGAAGGACCTGGGAGGGATGGTGCGGATAGGTATTACCGATACGGGTGTAGGGATCAATCAGGAAACGATTGAGAAGGTCTACAGCGGAGATATGCCGGATAACAAAATCGGGCTGTACAACGTGCATCAGCGGGTAAAGCTGATATACGGCAATGGCTTGACGATCCACCGGCTGGATAAAGGGACGGAGATCTATTTCGACGTCACAAAGGAGCAGCGATGAGAGCGATAATTGTAGAGGATGAAGTACTGGCAAGGCAGGAGCTTGCTTTTCTGATCGGGGCACACAGCAACATAAGAATTGCCGCCGAGTTTGAGGACGGGCTGGACGCGCTGAAGTATCTGCAGACGGAGGAAGTGGATGTGCTTTTTCTGGATATCAACATTCCTTCCATTGACGGTGTGCTGCTGGCCCAGAATATCAGCCGGTTCTCGGTCAAGCCCTATATTGTGTTCATTACTGCGTATAAGGAGCATGCTGCCGAGGCTTTTGAGATTGAAGCTTTTGACTATATTCTGAAGCCCTACAGTGAAACGAGAATTAAGGCGATGCTGAGTAAGCTGGAGGGGGCATTTGCGGCACGCGGACACCAGGCGGGAGAAGAACATGTGAAGGTCAGCGACAAGGTCAACCTGTGGAAAAATGAGAAGATCATCGTCGTCGATGCCGATGAAATCTATTATGCTTCGGCGCAGGAAAAAACAACGAGTGTTATAACCAAGGGGGAGGAGTACAGTATGGCCTTAAGCATCAGCGAGTTTCACAGCCGATTGCCGCAGGACCGCTTCTTCCGCTGCCACCGCTCATATGTCGTGAATCTGTCCAAAATCAAGGAAATCATCCCCTGGTTCAATAATACCTACCTGCTCCGGCTGCGCGATCTGGACTATGAAGTGCCGGTCAGCCGCAGCAAGGTGAAGGAATTCAGGCAGATCATGCGCATCTAGCGGCAGTTCATTCCCCGATTAAGTCATCTCATTCCGGATTTCTCTCAAGAAAGTGCATTTTCGCTACAATGAAGAGGCAAAGAAGACCTCGAAGCGACCAATTGAGAGAAAGAAGGAATACCCCATGACAACGACTACAGCGGGCAGCAAGCGGTGGCTCATCGTGTTAGGTACAGTGATTATGCAGATGGGACTGGGCACGATCTATACCTGGAGCCTGTTCAATGCACAGCTCGTAAGTAAATTCGGCTGGGAGCTCAGCTCTGTTTCAATAACTTTTTCCATTACCAGCTTTGCCCTGGCCTTCGCGACGCTGTTCGCGGGGAAACTGCAGGACCGGTTCGGCCTCCGTAGACTGACCGCAGCCGCAGGGATTATGCTGGGTCTAGGTCTGATCCTAAGTTCACAAGCCAGCTCCCTTCCGATGTTTTACTTGCTGGCCGGTGTAGTTGTCGGGTATGCAGACGGAACGGCGTACATTACGTCGCTGTCCAATCTGATTAAATGGTTCCCGAAGAATAAAGGCTTAATCTCAGGTGTATCGGTAGGTGCCTATGGAACAGGAAGCCTGGTGTTCAAATATATCAACGGCAGTCTAATTGAGTCGGCAGGGGTGTCTAGTGCTTTCTTATATTGGGGCCTTATGGTTATGGTTATGATCGTTGTGGGTTCACTGCTGGTTCGGGAAGCACCTGTGGCTGCTCCGGCACAAGCTGCAAGGGGCAAAGCGGCTCTTTCAGCTGCTGCCCCTGCAGTTCCGGTTCTGGTGAAAGACTATACTGTCAAAGAAATGCTCCGTACGAAGGAAGCATACCTGCTGTTCGTCATTTTCTTCACCGCCTGCATGAGCGGCCTCTATCTGATTGGTATCGTTAAGGATATCGGGGTGCAGCTGGCCGGTCTGGATATTGCAGCAGCGGCAAATGCCGTGGCGATGATCGCCATCTTCAATACGGCCGGCCGGCTGATTCTGGGAGCCTTGTCTGACCGTATGAGCCGTTTGAAGCTGGTCAGTGCCACCCTTCTGGTCACCGCCGCAGCGATGCTTACCCTAAGCTATGCAACCTTAAACTACGGATTGTTCTTCGCTTGTGTGGCAGCAATCGCGTTCTGCTTCGGGGGTAACATTACAGTGTTCCCGGCCATTGTCAGCGACTTCTTCGGCCTTAAGAACCACAGCAAGAACTATGGAATCGTCTACCAGGGCTTCGGGATCGGCGCCTTATCCGGTTCGTTCATCGCCGCGTTCCTCGGCGGGTTCAAGCCTACCTTCATTGTGATCGGACTTCTGTGTATCCTGTCCTGCATCCTTGCGGTTTCCCTGAAGCCTCCGGTGCAGAAGCAGGCAAGAGAAAAGGGAATGAGCCTGAAGCCTTCACGGCATACGGCTTGAGCCATATATAGATACATGTCGGCTTAAGAAAATTAGAGACAAAGAGAATCTACCTGAAAAAGAGATATCCAGGCCCTCCGTGCAGACGGCAGGCGGATATCTCTTTTTTTAATTTGCGTTCCAGCCCTGGTAGAGGTCAGAGAGTTGCTGAATAATCCGATATATCGGGTATTTGTTGTAACACATTAACGGAACAATCGTGGTCCGCCCTTAATATAAGGGGCTACGTCGGTATGTATGGCTGGCTGGCTGTATCTCCTTAGGGACTGAAGCGAAGTGGAATAAGTATAACTAAATGGGCTGGAACTCTGTGACAGAAGGTTTTTGTGGGATTTTGTACACCTAATTCATGCTTAATCATCCCATACGGCGTTTTCAGCAGAATTAGTGATACTTTTTCCCACATAGGACACTTCATAAGCCAAATGAGTTGGATTAGTGATCCTTTCTCCACTAAGGATTCACGGATCTCATGATCAAGTTCCCAAGTCCTATCTATATAACTGTATAATACGAGCAAGATAAAACCCTCCAAACGAAGCCGTTATCCATCCTTAGATGGAGAAACAGTTTATTTGGGGGGCTGATATTCAACTCAGAAAGAATGGGCTTATGGACCGCTGCTATCCGGAGGCTCACAGTCGTAAGACTCAGTATTCGGATTCTCTGCCAGCTCGCGGAAGTGGCGGAGCTTATAACGGATAACCTCTTGCGTCTCTTGGAGTTTTGCGATCTCACGGGCGATTTTGTCATTGTGCGCTTCCAGCAGGGTGTACCGTTCGGATAGCGTGCCATCGCCCTGATGGGTCAGCTCCAGATAATGCCGCATTTCTTCCAGTGTCATTCCGGTAGCCTTGAGGCGCATCAGGAAACGGATGCCAAGAATCTGGTCCTTGCTGTAGTGTCTATGGCCGTTAGGTTTGCGGTCGGCATACGGCAGCAGACCAATCCGCTCATAATAGCGTATCGTATCCTCGGTCAAGCCGGTCAGCTCGGCAGCCTGGCTGATGGAAGTGACGGTCTCCGGAATTTCTTGCGCAGTAATGTCCATTGGAACCTCCTTGAGTAACATTACCAAGGAACTTCTCCATTCTCATCGAAAAATCCTCCTGTCGGGCCGTCTGCATCCAGTGTAGCCAGACGTACAGCGATCTTAGCCCCTTGCTCTACAGTGCGTTGACCAGTGAAGCCATTGAGATCGGTGGCGGTGAAGCCGGGATCTCCTGAATTAATCTTGAGCGGAGTATCCTTGAATTCCTTGGCAAAAGTAATCGTAGCCATGTTAACCGCCGCTTTGGAGCTATTGTAGGCAAGCAGGTTAAATTGGGCATGTTCGTGATGGGGGTCGCTATTGAAGGTCAAGGAGCCCAGGCCGCTCGACATGTTGACGATCCGTCCAGCCGGAGATTGCAGGAGCAGCGGGAGCATAGCTCTGGTTACTGCAATCGTACCGAAAAAGTTAGTTTCGAACGTTGCTCTGAGGTCATTCGCCGGCAATTGGCTTGGAGCAGCTGCACCCCCAAGAGAAATGCCCGCATTGTTGATTAGCACATCAAGACCACTGTACTCCTTGGCAATTGTTTGCGCCGCAGCTGCAATGCTATCCTGATCTTGCAAGTCAAGCTGGATAAAGTGTGCATGGATGCCCTCCTGTGTCAAAGCGGCTGCCGCTTCGCTGCCACGCTGCTCGTCGCGCGAGCCAATCAGGACTCTATGTCCGAGGGCTCCGAGCTGTCTGGCTGTTTCAAAGCCGATCCCTTTATTTGCGCCTGTGATCAGAACGGTTGTAGGTTGTGTCATTTCTTAGTTCCCCTTTTCATCTTCCAAGATACGGTGGCCACCTGCCATGAATGTACTACTTGGAGTATGCTCAAAGTCAAGGAACAAATTTTAAGGGGGGCGTTGCAGGATAAGAAAAGGAGGAGAGGAGGGCGGATAAGAGAAGGGCAGATAAGGGGAGTGGAGGTGGGCTCTGGGAGTTGCTGAGGTGAGGAAGAGTCTTGCCTAACCACGAGGTATCTTATCGGTTGAATGCATAGCTCACTCTGTTATAGTGGAAAAAGTATCACTAATCTGGCCTGATTCCTTCTGAGAATAAATTTAGTGGAAAAAAGTAGAACTAATCTATGCCCTAGAGTGGAAATGCAAGTAAATTGCCTGGATTAGGTGGATGAATGCAAGTAGAATAAAAAGTGGACACCCGTTAAGAGAGCATGAATAATGAACTTAACGAGGAGGTGTTCACATGGGTGAACAACGGCAACGGTACAATGAAAAGTTTAAAAGAGAAGCCGTCAAGTATATTCAGGAACAGACGAAGACGGTGGTGGAGATTGGGGAGGAGCTGGGCATCTCCCCTGGTGTGCTGCATAACTGGCTGGCGAAGTATCGGGAGTTCGGCAATGAACCTGTAAACAGTGCGGAAAAGGTTCGCGAACTGGAGCAGCGGCTGGCGGAACAAGAAAAAGAATT